>JBGPTQ010000164.1:0-5343 GCA_041490725.1 Allostellaceae bacterium
GGCTCGCAATGACGGAAAGGTTGTCATTGCGAGGAGCGCAGCGACGAAGCAATCTCGGCGCAACGATCTGGACGAGCCCCGATGCACGCCACCGACGAGTCGATCCCGATCCTCGATCTCGGCCCCTATCTCGCCGGCGAGCCGGGCGCCGATCTGCGGCTCGCGGCCGAGGTGCGCCAGGCCGGCGAGGAGATCGGGTTTTATTTCATCACCCGCCATGGCGTGCCACAGAGCCTGATCGATGCCGCCTTTGCCGAGACCGCGCGGTTTCACGCCGAGCCGCTCGCCGATAAGATGAAGCTCTTAATCAACGACCACATGATCGGCTACCTGCCTCTCGGCTACAGCACGTTTCGCAGCTCCACCGTCAACCGCAACACCAAGCATGACCTGAACGAGGCGCTGTTCATCCGCCGCGAGCGCACCCCCGACGACCCCGATGTGGTCTCCGGTAAGCGCTGGCGCGGCCTCAACCAGTGGCCATCGGGCCTACCGGGCTTCCGCGACACGATGCTCGAATATTTCCGGAGGATGGAGGCGCTGGCGCAAAAGCTGTTGCCGATCTATGCGCTGGCGCTCGACCTGCCGCGCGACTGGTTCCTCCCGCTGTTCGAGGGGGCGCACATCAATCTGCGGCTGTCGCATTACCCGGCGGGCGCGGCGGCCGAGGACAACCAGTTCGGCATCGCCCCGCACGCCGATGCCGGCTTCATGACCCTGTTGCCGCAATCCGCGGTGCCCGGCCTCGAGATCCGCACCATGGCGGGAGATTGGCTCGCCGCGCCGTCGCTACCGGGCAGCTATCTGGTCAATACCGGCGACACCCTCAACCGCTGGAGCAACGGCCGGTTTCTCTCGACCCCGCACCGCGCCAGCAACCAATCGCGGCGCGAGCGCTATGCGATGCCGTTCTTCTACGACCCGAATACGGACACGATGATCGAATGCCTGCCGACCTGCCAGGGGCCCGACAACCCGCCCAAATACCAGCCGCAGACCTATGGCGAGTTCTATGCCTGGTTCATCGCCAAGAACTACGCCCATCAGCAGGACGCCGCCGAATAAGGGCGCCGGCTGACCGGCCTGATCGTGCACAATCTGCACCGGCGCATCCTGGAGCGCACAGCGGCGTGAGGCGCCGATCGTCGAATGCCCCGAGGACTGCCTGAAGGCGCTCCCCGACGGCCGGGTTGATGCGTGACGACCGCGGACGGGCCTCGCTTCGCGCTTGAATCGACTTTCGGGGAACCCATCGCGGAACTTGGCGTTCGCGACAAGGCGGGCCGTTCCGGGGAATGGCGCGCGCGCTCGGCCGTTGTCTTTTCATAAACGGGTGTCGGGCTATAATGCTCGGCGTGGGTTCACGATTGGAGGACCGATATGGCCATCATGGATTTTGCGAGACGCAGCGCGCGCGGGCTGGCCGTAGCGGCCACGTTCGTCGCGGCGGTGGCGCTGACCGCGGCGCCGGGCACAGCCTACGCACAGCATCACCGCGGGGGCGGCGGCGGGATCGGCACCGGGGCCGCAGTCGGCTTAGGGCTCGGCGCCTTCGCGCTCGGCACCGCGCTCGGCGCGGGGGCGTATGGCTATCCGTACGCCTATCCGGCGTATGGGTACGGGTATTATCCGGCACCAGCGTACTACCCGCCGGCGCCGGCCTATTATCCCGTGCCGCGGAACTGCTGGGATCCGTATTACCGGCGCTACTACGCGTGCTGAGCTGAGCCGGCGGGTCCGCGGGTAAGGTAACGCGAAACCGGCGAGCGGACGGCGCGTGCCGTCCGCTGCGGCCGAGGTTACAGGTATTTCGGCCTTATAAATATTTGGCTGGCCGGATCATCGCGCGCCACATATGCGCGACCGGGCTGTTATCGAAGCCGAGGCCTTCCTTCGGCTGACGGAAGTTGCGGCCGATCACGTCGGTGAACTCTTCCAGCTCGACCTCTACGTTGGGGTCGAACGAGTAGATGTCATGGACGGTGATCATCCGGCCTGACATGTACCATTTGTGATCCCGCATCCGCTTGTAGTCTTCCTCGACATAGGCATCGGGGCGGTAATCGGCGCCGAACGTCCTGACGTAGGATGCCGGGTACTCGTAGCCGACCGACTCGTCGGGATAGAAGCGCAGCACCTGATGGGCGCGGATCGCCCAGGTCACCTCTTCGTCGACATAGGGCTCGACCAGTTGCGCGCCCCAATAGCCGTGATCGCCGCGGATGAAACCCATCGTCGAGATGTCGTGCAACAGGCAGGCGAGCACCATCTTCTCGGGGAGCCCGCCCTTGACCGCGTGCCGCGCGCTTTGCAGCACGTGCGCGGCCGGCCCGAAGCGGTAGTGGAAGAAATCGACGAGGGTCGGCTTCGCCGGCATCTCGGGCAGGCGCGGATCGTCGCCCATCAGGACGCGCGCCCGCGGGTTCTTCGCCATGAGCGCCGCGGCGTTCGGCGCCGGTCCCATGTCGCCCTCGGCCATGCTGTAGAGGCGCGACTTGATGACGATGTAGTCGAGCTCGTCGCTCATCCGCTTTTCGAGCGCATCGGCCCGTTGGCTCAGCGTCATCGTATCGTTCATCGCGGATCCTCCCGTAACAGCGCCATGGCGGCAGCCTAACAGAGGCTGACCCGTGCCGTAATCCATTTCAGCCGCCCGCGAATTGCAAGGCGGGGCTGCGTGTTGCGGCGAGGGCACCCCCGATGCCCCGCTCTTATCGCTGTTATCTGCAAGCAATCTACAGCGCGCCGACACACGGCGCGGAAGGGGCGCCTGGTCCCGGCCGCTCTCCTGACGCCTGCCGAACAAGGCCAAGGATTTCTCCCGGCTTAAACGGCTTTTCCAGGATCGCCAGCGCTCCAGCTGCCCGGGCGCGGGCTATGTTCGCCGCGCTCGGGAGACCGGTGACGACGATGACCGGGACCTTGTCGCCGCGCTGCCGCAATTCGTCGAGAAGATCGAGGCCGCTCATTCCCGGCATGTGGACATCGAGGACCAAGCAGTCCTCGTCGGCGAACTTCCAACCATCGAGAAACGTCTCGGCCGACGAAAACTCGCGCGCTTCGAGCCCCACGCATTCGAGCAACAGCCGAAGCGAGTCCCGGATCGCGTCGTCGTCCTCGATGATGAAAATCATTCGCCTTGGTCCGCTCTGACGCTGTCACCCTAGCCGCCCCCACCACGCTCGGCCTTGATCTGGGTCAGCGGCGCCCACAAAGATCGGAAAAGAAATACCCGGCCTTTTGGGCCCGTCGGCCGAGGCGAGCCCGGCCACGGGGATATTTGTCAGGACGGTCGTGGGCCAGCCCGCGGGTCAAGCCCGCAGGCTAAAGACCCACCTTCCATGACCGGTAAGGGCGCGTGAGCCTTGCTGCCGATTTTGACATGGATCAATTCGTCGCGATCCAGAAGCGGTCAATTTGTTGGCCAGCGACGGCGATCGATACCCCTCAATCCCCGATCGCTGCACGACGAAGCCCCGGCAATCCCCCCGCCGGGGCTTCTTTGTTCCGAGCCAGGCCTTGAAATTGATCCAAATCAGCGCCCGCGGGCCTGCCTGGCGGCAAGATTTCCTCGAACAGGCCAGGACGGCGATCCATGTGGAAATTAATGAACGACGGCATGATGAACGGCGCGATGCATTGGGGCATGGGGATCATCGGGATTCTGGTCGTGGTCGTGCTGGTGCTCGGCGCGGTGGCGCTCGCGAAGTACATCTTCACTCGCTGATGCGCGAACCAAGGAGGGCGAGATGACGGGGTGGTGGCACGAACACAGGGTCCGGGAGCGAGCTTACGAAATCTGGGAACGCACCGGCCGGCCCGAGGGCAAGGCGGCGGAGCACTGGCTCCAGGCGCAAGCCGAAATCGCGGCCGAAGAGAAGGGGCTCGAACAGGAAGTCGAGCTGGAGGCCGAAGGCGTGGTTTGATCCAGCGCAGCGACGCCCGCGCCGCCCACGATAGAGTGTTTATCCCTCACGAGAATGCGCGGCGCCGAACCTGTCCGAGCCGGCCGTAGGACTCCAATGGAAGATGTGTTTCGCTTCGCCGACGAGCTTGGGCCGCTGAAGCTCGTCCACATCTGGCGCCCGACGGTCGGGCTCAAGGCCGTCGTCGCGGTCGACAACATCGCCTGCGGCCCGGCGGTGGGCGGGGTTCGCATGGCACAAGATGCCAGCACCGAGGAGGCGTTCCGCCTCGCTCGTGCGATGACCCTGAAGAACGCCGCGGCGGGGCTGCCGCATGGCGGCGGCAAATCGGTGATTTTCGGCGACCCGAAAATGCCCATCGCCGACAAGGAACGGCTGATCCGCGCCTTCGCGACCGCAATCGCCGATCTCGCCGAGTACATTCCCGGTCCCGACATGGGCACCGACGAGCGGGCGATGGGGTGGATCCACGACGAGACCGGTCGGGCCGTCGGGCTGCCGCGCGAGCTCGGCGGCATCCCGCTCGACGAGATCGGCGCAACCGGCTTTGGCCTGGTCGCCGCGATCGAGGTGGCCGCAGAAGATCTCGGATTGGCGCTCGCCGGCGCCCGCGTGGTCATCCAGGGGTTCGGGTCCGTCGGTAAGCACGCCGCGCGCTTTCTTGCCGAGAAGGGCGCGGTGCTGGTTGCGGCCAGCGATACCCAGGGAACGATCGCCGATGATAACGGCCTCGATGTCGCCGCGCTGATCGCGCTCAAGGCCGAAGGTGGGTCGCTGTGCGATCACCCGCGCGGGAAGAAGCTCGCGGGCGATGCCGTGATCGCCATCCCCTGCGACATCTGGATCCCGGCGGCGCGACCCGATGTGATCCACGCCGGCAATGTGGCGCGGCTGCAAACCAAGCTGGTGGCCGAGGGCGCCAACATCCCGTGCACCCCCGAGGCCGAGGCCGCGCTCGCCGCGCGCGGGGTGCTCGTGTTGCCCGATTTCATCGCCAATGCCGGCGGCGTCATCTGCGCGGCCGTTGAGTACCAGCGCGGGAGCGAGGCAGCGGCCTTTTCGGCCATCGACCAAAAGATCCGCAGCAACATTCGCGCGGTCCTCGATCGGGTTGCGGCAAGCAGAATGCTGCCGCGCGCGGCCGCCGTCGGGCTCGCCAAAACACGCATTGAGCGGGCGACGGCTACCCGCCGCTGGGAGCACTGACTTGCCCGGCATTATGGGCTCCACGGCGATCCAGCCGGCCCCGGATAGACGGCGTGTGGTCATCCTCGGCGCGGCCGGGCGCGACTTCCATAATTTCAATGTGGTCTACCGCAACGATCCGAGAAGCGTGGTGGTCGCTTTTACGGCGGCCCAGATCCCGGGCATCGCCGGGCGACGCTATCCGGCGGCATTGGCCGGCGAGCTGTATCCC
>JBGPTQ010000165.1:0-5321 GCA_041490725.1 Allostellaceae bacterium
GGCAAGCTGTAGGATGGGTTGAGCAACGCGAAACCCATCGTTGCTGCCACGGGTTGCGTGATGGGCTTCGCTGCGCTCAGCCCATCCTACGACAGCAGCTTTTGCAGCCGTTCGGCGATCGCCTCGGCGGTGCTGTCGGGGGTGAAGGTCGCGGTGAAGCGGCCCTCAGGGTCCATCACATAGATGACCGCGCTGTGGTCCATGTCGTAGCCGCCATCGGCACGCGGATGCTTGGCATAATAGACGCGATAGGCTTTGGCGGCCGCCTTCACCTCGTCGGCGGTGCCGGTCAGTGCGACGATCGGTGCGTCGAAGCTTTCGAGGTAGGATTTGAGCACCTCGGGGGTGTCGCGCTCGGGGTCGACCGTGATCAATACGATTGCGACCGCGTCGCGCCGCTGGCCGAGCCGGTCGAGCGCCAGCGAGAGCTCGTTGAGCGTCGTCGGGCAGGTATCGGGGCAATTTGTGTAGCCGAAGAAGACGAGGTGCCATTTGCCCTTGAGGTCGGCATCGCCGAACGGCTTGCCGTTCTGGTCGACAAGATGGAACGGACCGCCGATCGCGCTGGCGAGGACGGTCCCGGCGGCGCCTTTCGGGTTGTCGCGAAAGGCGAGGCCGAGGATTGCACCGGCGGCGAGGACGAGGAGCCCCGCCAGGGTGACCGCGATCAGAACGAAGCGCGGCGCGCCGGCCGGTTTCTCGGGGGTGGGGGCCATGGGCTTCTCCGCTCAACGACCCGCCGGCATCGGCATCTTCATGCCCGTCGGCGTGCCGGCGCCGGTCGCCTTTTGCGGCGCCATCGCCCCGGCCGCCTCGACGGAGACCGTGACCTCGCGCGTGCCGGCCTTCTCGAAAGTGAGGGTCAAGGGGAATGACTGGCCGGAACGCAGCTTCTCGGTCAACCCGAGCAGCATGATATGCGTGGCGCCCGGCTTCAATGTGACCTCCTGTCCGGCGGGGAGATCGAGCCCGGCAAGCAGGCGCATCTTCATGACCCCGCCTTCCATGGTCGCCGTGTGCAGCTGGGCTGTTTTGGCGACCGGCGTCGACAGGCCGGTCAGGCGATCGGCGATCGGGGATAGGAGGGTCAGATAGGCGGCGCCGATTTCCGCCTTGCCCGGGGTGGCGCGGGCCCAGGAATCCTTGACCTCGACGGAGCCGGTCTGCGCCGCGGCGCCGCGGGCGATCAGCAGCAAGGCGGCGAGAGCGAGCAGTTTCTTCGACATCGGACGGTTGCCTTGAACCAGGTCGCGACCCGCCATTACCAGAATTTCACCGTGGATCCGAAGCCGCCCGCGACCGGATCCGGCGGCAGCATTAACACGGGCGCAGGCCAGGCGGAAGGGAAGCCGGTCTGCTGTCATGAATTGACCGCGGTGGTGGTGACAGGGCCACGCCGGTTCACTAAGCTTGAAGGCATGGATGGTCCGGGCTGGCGACGCCCCGCGGGTGATGGCGTCCTCGACTTGCGGCAGCCGCCGCGGCGCGCCATCCCGCTTGTCGTCGCCTCGCCGCATAGCGGGGTGGATTATCCCGACGATTTCCTCGCCGCCTCGCGTCTCGATCCGCTGACCCTGCGGCGCTCCGAGGACAGTTTCGTCGACGCGATCTTTGCCGCGGCGCCCGATCTCGGGGCGCCGCTGATCGCGGCCCGCTTCCCGCGTGCCTATCTCGACGTCAACCGCGAGGCCTGGGAACTCGATCCGGCGATGTTCTCGGACACGCTGCCGAGCTTCGTCAATGTCCGCTCGCCGCGGGTGCGCATGGGGCTCGGCACGATTGCCCGGATCGTCGCCAGCGGCGAGGAAATCTATGCCCGCAAGCTGCGCTTTGCCGAGGCAAGACAGCGGGTCGACGCGCTCTATCATCCCTATCATCACGCGTTGCGGCATCTCGTCGACGAGACCGCGGCGAATTTCGGCGGCTATCTCTTGATCGACTGCCATTCGATGCCGTCGGCGGCGAGCGCGGTCGGCGGCCAGGACGGAGCCGATATCGTGCTGGGCGACTGCTACGGCGCCTCCTGTGCGCCGCGCATCGTCGAGGCGGCGCGCGCTTTTCTCGCCGAGCGACATTTCGCCGTCGCGCTCAACGCGCCTTATGCCGGCGGGTTCACGACCGGTCATTACGGCAACCCGCGGCGCGGCCGCCATGCCCTGCAGATCGAGATCAACCGGGCGCTTTACATGGACGAGCGCCGCTACCGGCGCAAGCCGGGGTTCGAGCGGCTCGCGGCCGAAATGACCGGGCTGATCGCGCATCTCGGGCATGTCATGCTGGAGTGCCTGGCCGAGTCTGCTCGACTCGCGGCCGAATAACCCTCGAATACCGTCATTGCGAGGAGCACGACGATGCGGGTTTTCGCATAGGCAAAAAAGAAGGGCCGCGCGTGAGCACGGCCCGAGTTTAGGGAGGAAACGCCTAGAAGACGTACGATAGAACCATCGCTTGATGATCCATACCGCACCGCACAATTTAGGGAGCGAGCTCCCGAAGTCAATCCCCTCGGCAAAAATCGTTGGCAGCCTTGGCAATTCCTCATAGCTCAGCGATCACCGACGGCATGCCATTGTGTGCGCCGCACAAGGAACGGGTGCGGCCATTTCGGGGAGACCGTGGGCTGAAAGCCCGCGAGCCGGGCCCGCACGGCACGATCGACACGATCGGCACGACCTGGCTCGTCGGCGATGTCGGCGCGACCAACGCCCGCTTCGGGCTGGTCTCGCCCGATGGTGCGCTGCTGCATTCGGGCACTTTCGCCGGCTCCGATTTTGCCGAGATCGGCGCGGCGATCGGCGCCTATCTGGCAACGCGCGGTAACCTCCCGATGCCGCGCCTGGGAGCGCTGGCGATCGCCGCGCCGATGTCAGGCGACCAGATCCGGATGACCAACCATCCCTGGAGCTTTTCGCTCGCCGCGCTGCGCGACCGGCTTGGTTTCGAGCGGCTCGTGGCGATCAACGATTTTACCGCGGTGGCGTTGGCGCTGCCGCGCCTCTCGGCGGGCGACCGGATGCCGGTCGGCGGCGGCGCGCCGGTCGAGGGCCGGCCGATCGCGGTGCTCGGTCCCGGTTCGGGACTCGGCGTTTCGGGCTTGATCCCGGCCGGGTCGGGGTGGGTCCCGCTAACCGGCGAGGGTGGCCACGCGACGATGGCCCCGGCGAGCGAGCGCGAGAGTGCCGTCCTCGAACTGATGCGCCGGCATTTCGATCACGTCTCGGCCGAGCGCTGCCTCTCGGGGCCGGGCATCGTCAATCTCTACAACAGCCTGGCGGCGCTCGATCACATGCCGGCCGCGCCCTGTACCGCTGCCCAGATCACCGACCCCGAAACCGGCGCGACAGACCCGCTCTGCCGTGAAGCAACGGCGATGTTCTGCGCCATGCTCGGCACATTTGCCGGCAATCTTGCTCTGACCCTCGGCGCGCAGGGTGGGGTCTACATCGCCGGCGGCATCGTGCCGCGGCTCGGCGCGCGCTTTGTCGACAGCTTGTTCCGCGAGCGCTTCGAAGCCAAAGGCCGAATGGGCGCCCTTCTCGCGGCAATCCCGAGCTATGTCGTGACCCACAAGCTGCCGGCGTTTCTCGGCTGCACGGCCGCGCTTGCTGCGGGATAGCCAGGCGCGGGATAGCCAGGCGCCGCAAAACCCGCGACAATAGCGCGATGGATGTCGGCGATTGGCTGCGCAAGCTTGGGCTCGAACAATATGCGGCGGCGTTCCGCGACAATGCGATCGACGCGAGCGTATTGCCCGGTCTGACCGCTGAGGATCTCAAGGATCTCGGCGTCACCCTGGTCGGCCACCGCCGCCGCCTGCTCGATGCGATCGCCGCGCTCGGCCAGGAAGCGGTCTCCACCCCATCAGCCGCCCCAATGCCTGCTGCTGCGGCCGAGGCGGAACGGCGTCAGCTCACCGTGCTGTTCTGCGACCTCGCCGGCTCGACCGAGCTCGCCGCGCGGCTCGACCCCGAGGATCTGCGCGCGATCATCAACGCCTACCATCAGGCGGTCGCCGCGGTATTGACCGGGTTCGGCGGCTTCGTCGCCAAATACATGGGCGACGGCGTTCTCGCCTATTTCGGCTATCCCCAGGCGCATGAGGAAGATTGCGAGCGCGCCGTCCGGGCCGGCCTCGCGATTGTCGTGGCGGTCGCCCGGCTCGATCTCTCCGAACATTTGGCGGTCCGCATCGGCATCGCGACCGGGCTCGTCGTGGTCGGCGATCTGATCGGTACGGGGGCCGCGCAGGAGCAGGCGGTGGTCGGCGAGACGCCGAATTTGGCGGCTCGCCTGCAAGCCCTCGCCGAACCCAACGAGATCGTGATTGCCGATTCGACCCGGCGCCAGATCGGCAGCCTGTTCGAAATCCGCGATCTCGGCCCGCAGGCGTTGAAGGGGTTTGCAGCCGAGCAGCTTGTGTGGCGGGTCATCGGCGAGAGCGGCGTCGCCAGCCGGTTCGAGGCGTTGCGCTCGGGAGAAACGCCGCTCGTCGGCCGCGACGAGGAGATTGATCTCCTGTTGCGGCGCTGGGCCCAGGCCAAGGCCGGCGAGGGCCGGGTCGTCCTGGTTTCCGCCGAGCCGGGGATCGGCAAGTCGCGGCTTGCCGAGGCGGTCGAGGAGCGCATCGCCGCGGAGCCGCACACCAGGCTGCGCTATTTCTGCTCGCCGCACCACCAGGACAGCGCGCTCTATCCGGTGATCGGCCAGCTCGAACGCGCCGCCGGCTTCAGCCGCGATGATTCAATGCCGACAAAACAGCAGAAGCTCGCCGCGCTGCTCGGGGAAAGCCCGCCGGACGAGCTGTCGCTCCTCGCCGAGCTCTTGTCATTGCCGGCGACGCAAACCCGCAGCGAGCTCGAACTGACGCCGCAGCGACGCAAGGAGCAGACCTTCGAGGCGTTGCTGGGTGGCCTCGATCGGTTCAGCCGGCGTCAGCCGGTGCTGATGCTGTTCGAGGATTTACACTGGATGGATCCGACCTCGCGCGAATTGCTCGACCGCACGATTGCGCGGGTCGAGAGCTGGCCGGTGCTGCTGGTCGCCACCTTTCGCCCCGAGTTCGTCGCGCCGTGGACCGGGCTGCCGCACGTCACGATGCTGGCGCTCAACCGGCTCGGCCGACGCGACGGCGCGCTGCTCGTCGAGCAACTGGCCGGCAATGCGGGCCTACCGGCCGATCTGATCGACGAGATTGTCGAGCGCACCGACGGCGTGCCGCTGTTCCTCGAAGAGGTGACCAAGGTCGTTCTTGAGACGGCCGCCGGATCTGACGCGGCGCGCGGCACCCTGGCCGCGATCCCCGGTGCCCGGCTCGCGGTGCC
>JBGPTQ010000166.1:0-5320 GCA_041490725.1 Allostellaceae bacterium
CGCGCGCCGCGCCGGCGATCAACCCGCGCTACCTGTCGCACGAGACCGATCGGCGCGCGGCGATCGGCGGGCTGCGCTTTGTGCGGCAGCTGTTCGCCATGCCGGCGCTGGCGCCCTATGTCGTCGGCGAGATTCTGCCGGGGAAGGACGTCGAGAGCGACGAGGCGCTGTTGGATTACCTGCGGCAGACCGGCTCGACGGTGTTTCACGCGACCTGCACCTGCAAGATGGGCCGCGAGCGGATGGCGGTCGTCGACGACGAGCTGCGGGTGCAGGGGCTCGAGGGCTTGCGCGTCATCGACGCCTCGGTGATGCCGGCGGTCACTTCGACCAACACCAACGCGCCAACCATCATGATCGCCGAGAAGGGCGCCGCGATGATCCGGGCCGCGGCGCGGCAGAAGATGGCGGCGTAGAGGGGCGTCACTGGACCGCGGGCCTCCGGCCCGCATGCGGCCGGGACGGCCGCGGTCCCAGCGCGCCGGCACGGGAAGGAGACAGGCATGCAAGCGGATTACATCATCATCGGCGCGGGGTCGGCGGGCTGCGTGCTGGCCAACCGATTGACCGAAGACCCGGCGACGCGGGTGTTGCTGATCGAGGCGGGCGGGCGCGACTGGAACCCGCTCATACACATTCCGGTCGGCTTCATGAAACTGCTCGACCACCCGACCCTCACCTGGAACTTCAAGGCCGAGGCCGATCCCGGCACCGCCGGCCGGGCGATCCCTTATCCGCGCGGCCGGGTGCTGGGCGGCTCGTCGTCGATCAACGGCCTCATATACATCCGCGGCCAACCCGAGGATTTCGACCATTGGGGGCAGCTCGGCAATCGCGGCTGGAGCTGGGACGATGTTTTGCCATATTTCAAAGAGGCCGAGAACTGGCAGGGCGACGCGAGCGAGATGCACGGCACAGGCGGGTTCCTGACCACCTCGCCGATGACCGAGCGGCCCGTCGTGTGCCAGGCGATCATCGACGCCGCCCAGGAGCTGGGCGTAGAATACCGCGCGGACGTCAACAATCTGCCGCCGGGCACGGGCGACAGCATCGGCTGGTGCCAGCAGACCCGCGGCGGGCGGCGTCGCGCCAGCGCCGCCCAAACCTACCTGAAGCCGGCATCAAAGCGGCCCAATTTGCAGGTCGTGACGAAGGCGCTGGTGCACCGCATCTCGTTCAAGGGCAAGCGCGCGATCGGGGTCGTGTATTCGCGCGGCGGCAGGGTCGAGACCGCCGATGCGGCGCGCGAGGTGATCCTCGCCGCCGGCGCGGTCGGCTCGCCGCATCTCCTGCAATTGTCGGGGGTCGGCGACCCCGAGCAGCTCGCGAAGGCGGGCATCCCGGTGCACCACGCGCTCCCTGGCGTCGGGCAGAATTTCCAGGACCATTACATCGCCCGCATGTCGTGCGAGGTGCGCGGCGTCGAGACGTTGAACGAGCGCGGTCGCGGCCTCTCTTTCGCCAACGAGCTGTGGCGTTACGTGACCTCGGGCCAGGGGATGCTGACCTTCAGCGCCTCCTTGGTCGCGGCCTCGGTCAAGGTGCTGGAGGAATCGGCGACCCCGGACGTGCAATGCGTCTTTGCGCCGGCGAGCTACAAACCGGGCCTGATCCGCAAGCTCGACGACGTACCCGGCATCACTGGGGGCCCGTGGCAGATGCGGCCCTTATCGCGCGGCTACGTGCTGGCGCGCTCGCCCGACCCGCACGATCAGCCGGCGATCAACCCGCGCTATCTCGCCGAGGACACCGACCGCAGGGCGATGATCGGCGGGCTCAAGTTTCTGCGCCGGCTGTTCGCCGCACCGGCCCTGGCCAAGTACGTCGTCGCCGAGAAGCTGCCGGGCGCCGACATTCAGACCGACGACGAGCTGTTGGATTACGCGCGGGCGAACGGCTCGACCGTCTACCACGCGAGCTGCAGCTGCATGATGGGCAACCACCCGATGGCGGTGGTCGACGACGAGCTGCGGGTCCACGGGCTCGAAGGCCTGCGCGTCATCGACGCCTCGATCATGCCGGCGGTCAGCTCGACCAACACCAACGCGCCGACGATCATGATCGCCGAGAAGGGCGCCGCGATGATCAAGGCGAGCGCGCGGCAGGCGATGGCGGCATAGGATCTGGTGAAACTTCGCTGGTAGTTGCCGGGCCGAACTGGCAAACCATATCATCCGGTGATATGAATGGCTGATCCTGGCTCGGAGTATGGCCTTGAGTTCCTACTGGCCTTCGACGGGCACGTTCATTACCTCGAAGGAAACTACTCGATCAGATTTGAAGTCGTTCGGGTTCCCGCGACGGAAGACCGGCCGCACGGATTGTCCTACTCGCTCACGCTGCACGCCCCCCGACGGCACACGGCTTGTCGGCTTTGATAACGCTCATTCAGTGCCGGTTCGCGGAGCCCGGTTCCGGCGGCGCCCGCCGGCCAGCGACCACTGGCACCGAACCGAGGATGACCCGGGCCGGCCTTATGCCTTTACGAATGTCGAAACCTTGATATTCGACTTCTTCGACGCTGTGGAGCGGGTTTTGCGGGAGCGAGGAATCGACCCAGCGGTCATCGCGGTCACGCAAGCAACGAGGTTGAAATGAAGCGTCCAAAAATTCAGACGTTACGGTCCCTGCGCGATGAAATGATTGCGGTTGTGCGCGGCGAATATCCCGCACCGCCGGATGCGGCTGAACCGACCTTTGAGTCCATCGGCGTGGTCTTAGGGTTGTTGACGCCGGAAAACCGCCGGCTGCTCGCTATTATTCGCGACCACAAGCCGAAGTCGGTTACCGAACTGGCGCAGCTGACCGGACGGGCGCAGCCGAACCTCACGCGCACTCTCGCAAAGCTGGAGGCCGCGGGCTTCATCACGATGACGACGACGGGCCGCCGCAAGGCCCCCAACGCGACAGTGACCAAAATCATCGTCGAGATCGACCCATACTCGGATCACGACCGACTGCAGGTCGCGTGATGGGACGGGACCCGATGGCGGTTGTCGACGATGAGCTGCGCGTACATGGGCTCGACGGGTTGCGCTCATCGACGCCTCTGTAATGCCGGCGGTGACCTCGACCAACACCAACGCGCCGACAATCATGATCGCCGAGAAGGGCGCCGCGATGATCAAGGCGCAGGCGAAGGAGAAGATCGCGGCGTAGGACCGTATAGCCTCTCGGGGGTTGTTTCGGCACGTACGGAAAGGTACTTACCTCAGCCGGTTTTGCTGTTTGAATGAAACAAGCGAGACTTGCAGCGCTATTCAGGGGAGCGGGCGATGAGCACTTTGACATCGGCGATGGGCCTGACGCTGCTATCGATCGCAGCTGTTTTGATGGTGGGGGGCAATGCCCAGGCGGCGCCGAAGACCGATGCGGCGAAAATCGCCAACGCGCTGAGCGCGGCACCGGCGGCAGTCTCGCGCAATGCGAGCGTCGTCGAGATGAGCGAAGACGGCAGCATGAAAGTGCTGCGCAAAGGTACCGGCGCGTGGACCTGCGTGCCGGACGATCCAAGCTCACCGGGCAATGACCCGATGTGTCTCGACCCTAACGCGATGGAGTGGTTGCACGCCTATGTCGGCAAAGCGCCGCCGCCTGACAAGGTCGGCTTTATCTACATGCTCCGGGGAGGCTGGGACTTCAGCAATACCGACCCCTATGCGACCAAGCCGCAGGGCGGAAAGGCCACGATCACCGGACCGCATGTCATGGTCGTGGGGCCAGGGGTGAAATCAGTGCCCGGATATGACCGGACCGGAGAAGGGGTTAATCCTGCAATTCCGTATGTGATGTGGAAGGATACACCATACGAACACCTGATGATCCCGGCTCGCTGAATATCGGCTTGCGGGTTACGATTCGCCGATCAGCTTTTTGACATATTCCGGCACGGTTTCGGCGAGCGGGCCGGGAATGCGCTCGTCGAACGGCTCGGAATTGGGCGCGGGCTCGCGGGTGAATTCGCCAGGGAACTCCACGGTACGGGCGCCGGCGCGGCGCGCTTCGGCGAGGAAGCTGCCGGCGGGCTCGCTGCCGGGGGCGACCCCGATCGCCAGGAACAGCGACGCATGGGCGAGCGCCTCATAGACGCTGGCGATGCGTAGCGGCTCGTCGCCGACCCACACGATGTGCGGGCGCAGATGCCCCTTATTGCCGCAGATCGGGCAATCCGAGGCTGGGGTGATGTCTTCATAGCGCTCGGAGACCTTGCCGCAGATCGTGCAGCGCGCCCGCAACAGCTCGCCATGCAGGTGGATGACCGCCTTGGAGCCGGCGCGCTCGTGCAGATCGTCGATGTTGCCGGTGACGATCAAGAGTTCGCGCGGGCGCACCATATCGAGCACGGCGAGGCCCTCATGCGCGGCATTGGGCGTCGCCGCCAAGAGCTCGCGCCGGCGCAGATTGTAGAACTCCTGCACGCGCGCCGGGTCGCGCTCGAAGCCCTCGTGGGTCACGACCTCCTCGAGGCGCAGCCCCGATGGCATCCGCTCGGCGGCAAACGGGGCAAACCCCGACTCGCGCGACAGGCCGGCGCCGGTGAAAGCGACGATCTTGGGCGAGTTTGGGAATGGGCTTTTCATGATAGTCGGCGCACGTAACAGACCCCTTCATCCCCGTGCCCGGACTTGATCCGGGCATCCACGTCTCCGCGGGCAAGCGAACAGCAAAGGAGACGTGGACCCGCGGGTCAAGCCCGCGGGAGGGGTGCCGTTGGTTGGATTGGATCAATCACCAGCTCCCGGCGGGCGCTCCTCGAATTCCGGCACCCGGTAGTAGACCCAGACGAGATTGGCCGCCATCACCGCCGCGGTCAAAAGGAACACCCAGCGCAGGCCGAACGAGGCGGCGACCGCGCCGCCCATCAGCGGCCCCAGCGAGTTGCCCATGAACATCGCCGAGGAGGTCATGCCGTAGACGGCGCCCCGCTCGGAGCGGGAAACCAGGCGGCCGATCAGCGCGTTGGCGGTCGGCAACAGCCCGCCGATGAACAGGCCGACCCCGAAACGCTCGGCGGTAAACATCCAGTAATTGCCGGTGAAGGCTTGCGGCAAGGTCATCAGCGTGCCGCCCAACAGGCAGATCAGCAACACCCGGCGATAGCCGATCCGGTCGCTGCGGTTGCCGAGAAACGGCGCCGAGATGACGTTGGCAAGGCCGGTGATCGAAAAGGCGATGCCGGCGAGGGTGGCGATGTCGGGCCGGCTGCCGACCATCTCCTTGACGTAGAGCGTCACCACGGGCTGCACCGTGCGCACCCCGAACTGCGCCATCAGTAAGACGAAGAAGAGCGCAAGGAGCGCCGGCGCGGTGACCAGCGCAA
>JBGPTQ010000167.1:0-5314 GCA_041490725.1 Allostellaceae bacterium
AATTTGACAGTGCCGTTGGCGCTTCGTAACATCGGGGTCGCGACCGGCCTTCGTGACTAACTGGCATGTCGATCGCCGCCGGGCGGCGGGGGAACGCGACCACAATGAGCATCGATCACATCCTGAACGGTAAAACCGCGGCCCTCACTGCCGGCGGCAATTCCGTTGGCTCCGTTACGGTCGACCTGTCGGTCGGGCTCGGTGCGTCCCCGCCATCGCTTGGCGATGACGGATCTACCGGCGCGGTGCAACTCGACCTGGCGGCCGGCGCGCCCTCGCTGGGCGTCGCTGACAACCCTGCGGCGCTGCGTTATTACACCGGCTTGTCAAAACCCATCAGCATCAGCTTCCTGCCGCAATCGCCAACATCCGACGGCAGCGACGGGTCATCGGGCGTGGTTGCGACGGTCCCGACGGTGACGCTCTTCGACGATTCCGGCGGTGATTTCTCGCAATCGGGGCCGCCCGCCATCGACCTCTTTTCGAAGAGCAGCTTGAAGAGCAGCGCCGGAGGCGGTTCCGGCGGCGGCACGCCGCCGCAATATACCGCGGCGCTCAATGGGATGACCTTCGTCATCAATTGGGACAAGAGCGTCGGCAGCGCGCCAAAGGGCTTCGTGTCGGGGTTCGAATCTGCGGTCCAATATTTCCTCAACAACTTAGGCCCTGCGACCACCCCGATCACCATCACCCTCGATGTCGGGTGGGGCGAGGCCGGCGGCTCTCGGCTCTCGCCATTTGCCCTGGGGGAAAGCTCGACCAACATCGACCGGACCAGCTATTCCGCCTTGCAGGCGTCGTCGATGGGCAGCTACCTGTCGGCAAGTGATCCGATTTCCGGCACGCATTCCTATTGGCTGCCGACCGCCGAGGAGAAAGCCCTGGGGTTGGTGACCAACAACAGCAACCTCGACGGTTCCGTCGGGTTCAGCAGCAAAGTCTCGTGGAACTTCAATTCCACGACGAGTTCCGGTCAGTACGATTTTGTCAGCGTCGCCGAGCATGAAATCTCGGAGGTTATGGGGCGCATTGGCCTGGGCGGCAGCACCGTTTCGGGCAACGGAACCAGCTACCCGAACAGCTATACGCCGTTCGACCTGTTCCGCTATTCCGCCCCCGGCCAACCAGCGCCTGCAGCCGGCAGCACCGCCTATTTCTCGTTCGACGGCGGCAAATCGAGCGGCGCTACCAATCTCGCCGGCGGTTCAAAGACCGATTTCAACACCATCGCCGGCGGCGACATCAGCGATTGGGCGAGCAGCGCCGGCAACGACGCCTACGACGCGTTCTCCAGCTCCGGCGTGGCCTATCATACCAGCACGGTCGACAAGCTGGTGATGGACGTCCTCGGATACGGGTCGGTGTCGACGGTATAGCCGAGCTGCCCGGCCAAATCAGCGGCAACGACCGGCCGCGATCGTCCGGCGGAAAAGCTGGTCGGAGTGAGAGGATTTGAACCTCCGGCCCCTGCCTCCCGAAAGCAGTGCTCTACCAGGCTGAGCTACACTCCGCCGACCGGCCGCGATATATAGGGGAGCTGCGGCGGCAGCGCAACCGCATCGCGCGCCAGAGCTCAGGGGGTCAGAAGCCGCGCGTGGTGGCGAAGGCGGCGGTCTCGACGAGGGCCTGCCGCAACGGCCCGTCGGCGAAGGCCGTCAGCGCCTCGGCCGCCTCGGCGGCGTAGCCGCGCGCGCGCAGCAGGGTCTCGGCCAGCGCACCGCGGCGCTCCAGGAGCCAGATCGCCCGTTCGAGATCGCCCGGGCCCTGCTCGCCCGCTTCGAGCGTGCGCCGCCAGAAGGTGCGCTCTTCGGCATTGCCACGGGCAAACGCAATCAGGATCGGCAGCGTCAGCTTGCCGTCGCGGAAATCATCGCCGACCGACTTGCCGAACTCGCTCTGCCGCGCCGAAAAATCGAGCATGTCGTCGATCAGCTGGTAGGCGATGCCGAGATTGCGGCCAAAGCGCTCGAGCGCTTCCTCCTCGGCCGCCGGGCGCTCGGCAATGACCGCGCCAAGGCGGCTCGCCGCCGCGAACAGCGCGGCGGTCTTCGCCTCGATGATCTCGAGGTAGGCGGCCTCGGTCGTCGTCGTGTCGTTGGCGGTGACCAGCTGACCGACCTCGCCCTCTGCGATTACCGCGGCGGCGTGCGCCAGGATCTCCAGGATGCGCAGCGAGCCGTCCTCGACCATCAGCTCGAATGACCGGGCAAACAGAAAATCCCCGACCAGCACGGCCGGCTTGTTGCCCCACACGGCATTGGCCGTGTCGCGGCCGCGGCGCAGCTCGCTGGCGTCGACGACATCGTCGTGCAGCAATGTCGCGGTGTGGATGAATTCGACCGCGGCCGCCAGCGCGATATGGCGGTCGCCGCGGTAGCCGCACAGGCGCGCCGAGGCCAGGGTCAGCATCGGGCGCAGACGCTTGCCGCCGGCCGCGACGATGTGGCCGGCGAGCTGCGGGATCAGCGCCACCGGGCTGTGCATGCGCGCCACGATCAGCGCGTTGACGCGATTGAGGTCGGCACCGAGGAGCCGGAACAGCGGGTCGAGGGAGGGTTGCGGCGATTCGCGGTTGCGATCGATACTCGTCACCGGCGCCACCAAATTCTCCTGCGCTTGATCTGTGCCGTTATGCGGCGGGCATCAGCAGATGTCCCGAACTCCGTTGACGCGCCTCAAGGCGAGCGAGCATAGAATGACCGGGCGAGTCAAGCGCCCCGGAGTTAGGCTGGCGTAGGCCGATTGGAGGAAGCTGGGCGAGGGATGAAGGAGCTGCTGCGCACCAACAACGTCGTCCGCCTGTCCTGGGCTCAGGCCCGGCTCAGCGATGCCGGCATCGAGAGCCTCGTCCTCGATCATCATACCAGCCTCGTCGAAGGCAGCATCGGCGCAATTCCGCGCCGCCTGATGGTTGCCGAAGGCGATCATGTCAGGGCCCGCGCGCTGATCGCTGCGGCGGAGGAGGAGCTGCGCTGACCGCATCCGCGCCCTCTGGGCCCGAGCCCCTGGAGCCCGACCCTGCCCCTGCCCTGACCGAGGACAGTCTGCTCGGCGGGCGCGTCCGGCTCAGGCAGCCGGCAAACGGCGCGCGGGTCGCGATCGATCCGGTTTTTCTCGCCGCAGCCGTTCCGGCCGAGCCCCATCAGCTGGTTCTCGATGTCGGCTGCGGCGCCGGCGCGGCGACGTTGTGCCTCGCCGCGAGGGTGCCGCAGTGCCGCATCGTCGGGCTGGAATTGCAGCGCGACCTGGTTCGGCTGGCGAGCGAGAATGCCGCGCTCAACGGCATCAGCGCGCGCGTTTCGGTGATCGCCGGCGATCTGTTGCAGCCGCCGCCGCGGCTCAGCCCCGGCATGTTCGACCATGTCATGGTGAACCCCCCCTTCATCGAGCGCGGGCGCGGCACGCCGGCGGCCAGCCCGGGGAAAGCGATGGCGACGATCGAGGGTGGCGCCAATCTCGGCGACTGGGTGCGGTTTGCGCTTGCGATGGTGCGCGGCAAGGGCACGGTGAGCTTTGTGCACCGGGCCGACCGGATCGATGGGTTGCTCGCTCACCTGGCCGGCCGCGCCGGCGAAATCACCGTCTTCCCGCTGTGGCCGATGGCGGGGCGGGCGGCGAGCCGCATCCTGGTGCGGGCGAAGACGCAGGTCGCGACACCGGCGCGGCTGATGCCCGGGCTCATCCTGCACGAGGCCGATGGCCGGTTCACCCCGGCGGCGGAGGCGGTGCTGCGCGACGGCGAAGGGCTGGTGCTGTAGGCCCCCACTTCTGGCCGGGCGCCGCGTCAATCCCCATCTGCTGATGACATGACCGTTCGCGACGCCCCGAACATGACATGACCCTTCGCGATGCCTTGAAGTTGTTGCCGATCGAGCGCCTGCGCAACCCGCCGCCGGTGGTTGCCGTGGTGCGCTTCGATGGCGTCATCGGGCCACGGCAATGGCGCAACGCCGTGTCCTTGGTGAGCCACGCCGCCGCGCTCGACAGGGCGTTCGCGGTCCGGCATCTCAGCGCGGTCGCGATCGCGATCAACTCGCCGGGCGGCTCGCCGGTGCAATCGGCGCTGCTCTACCGCCGCATCCGCCAGCTGGCCGAGGAAAAGGGCGTGCCGGTCTTCGCCTTTGCCGAGGATGTCGCCGCGTCGGGCGGTTATTGGCTGGCGCTTGCCGGCGACGAGGTCTACGCCGAGGAAGCCTCGCTCCTCGGTTCGATCGGGGTCGTCACCTCGAGCTTTGGTCTCGACCGGCTGATCGAGCGCTTCGGTATCGAGCGGCGCTTGCATACCGCGGGCGAGAAGAAGGCGTTGCTCGACCCGTTTCTGCCCGAAGACCCGGCCGATGTCGCGCGGCTCACGGCGCTGCAGCAGGACATCCACGAAACCTTCAAGGAGCATGTTCGGCGCCGCCGTGGCGGCAAGATCGACGCGGCGGACGACACCCTGTTCAGCGGCGAGGTGCTGACCGGCCGCATGGCGCTGTCGCGCGGCCTCGTTGACGGCATCGGCGATCTGCGCTCGGTGATGCGGGCGCGGTTCGGCGCCACGGTAAAGCTGCTGCCGATCGCCGCCGGGCGCCGCCGACGCTGGTGGCTGGCGCGGTCGCGGCCCTTTGTCGAGCGCGAGCCGCATGGTTCACTGGCAGCGCCGATCGGTGATCTCCTCGACTGGCTCGAAGCGCGGGCGTTGTGGGCCCGCTTTGGCCTGTAGCCCGCCTTGACCGCCCTGCTTGACCGCCCTGCCGGCGTCCCATAAACCTGACCGATGATCGCGCTACCCAAGCTCGTCCTGTTGATCCTGGTGGCTTTCGCCGTGTGGTACGCCGTGCGCCGGCTGAACCGCGCGCCGCCGAAAATCTTGCGGCGCCGGCAGGCGCCAGCGCCGCAGTCGGCGGTCCAGGATCTGGTCCCCTGCCGGATTTGCGGCGCCTATGTCGCGGCGGACGCGCGCGGCTGCGGCAAGCCGGACTGCCCGCAGCCGCGCTGACGCGAATGGCGCAGGCCACAAGATGAGTTCCACCGGGTCGACCTTGCAGGGCGGGTCGAGCTTCCAGGCGCTGATCCTTCGCCTGCAGCGCTATTGGGCGGATCAGGGTTGTGTGATCCTGCAGCCCTATGATGTCGAGATCGGCGCCGGTACCTTTCATCCGGCGACCGCGTTGCGCGCCTTGGGGCCGCTTCCGTGGCGCGCGGCCTATGTCCAGCCCTCGCGGCGGCCGACCGATGGCCGCTATGGCGAGAACCCCAACCGGCTGCAGCAGTACTACCAGCTTCAGGTGATCCTGAAGCCGGCGCCGGCCGACAGCCAGGAGCTCTACCT
>JBGPTQ010000168.1:0-5283 GCA_041490725.1 Allostellaceae bacterium
CAAGCCGGCACGGAAGGCACGGGGCGCCATGGCAGGTAAGAGACCAACCATCCTCGTTGTCGATGACGACCGGGACGAGAGCGTGGCGATCGCCTCGGTACTGCGCGAGGCGGGATTTGCCGTGGCGGCAGCGACGGAGAGTGGCGGGGCGAGCGCGGCAATGAAGCGCGAGCGCTTCGCCGCTTCGGTCATCGCCGTGGCCGAAGGCGTCGGGGTCGAATTCCTGCGCCACGCGCGTCGCCGGCAACCCGGCCTGAAGGCGCTGATCGTTATCGGGCCGGCGGCGACGCGGTTTGCCGATGAGGAGGATTGCACCCTCCTCACGCGGCCGTTCGACCCTCGCCGGCTGCTGAACTGCCTGTTCGAGCTGGTGCTGCACGACGATGAAGACGGGACCGCGCCGCATCATAACCATGCCGCCGAGTTCGGGATCGTCGCCGCCACGCTCGCCTGTCTGGTCAGCCGACGCACCGCGGCCGCGGCCGCCGGCGCCCGCCGGCTGGAGCATGATTTGACGCGCCAGATCGGTTACGCCATGAAGATGCACCGCGGGCTCGCCGCCGCAATGACCAGCGGCGGCCCCGCGGTCATCGGCTGACCGCGCCGACTAATCCCTCTGCTTCGCCGCCCGCTTCAGCTTCATCTCGATCATCGCGAGAACGTTGCCGGCGCCATGCCGGCGGCACAGCGCAGCCAGGCTCTTCGGGTCGAGCGGTTCCGGCGCATAATTGATCGCGTCGCGCAACGGCGCCGGCAACGCGTCGAACACGGCCATCAGCTCGCGCAGCAAAGCGTTGCGGTCGCCCATCGTCGCCACCTCGCGCCCGCCGGCCTCAGGCGAAGCGCGGGCGGCGTTTTGCGGGAAGCGCCATGAGCCGGCGCACCGCCCCCGCCGCCGTGACGGCGAGACCGAGCCCCAGCACGATCGCCGCCGGCCGCACCCCGGTGACGAGGGACCAATTGGCGGCGACAACCCGCATCGGATCGACACCAAAGGCGATCCAGAAATACGCCGTCTCTCCCAACGCCGTCAAAACCGCCGCAGCCACCCCGAGCGCGCCGACCCAAAGCAGCGGCAAATGCCCGCGCACCGCGAAAGACCGGGCCAGCAGGCGGTAGCCCATCAGCCAGCCATAGATCCCGGCCATGATCGAGGGCTCCCAGAGATCGAGCTTCGACTGCATGCAGTAATGCACCACCGCGAGCAGCGCGATCAGGTAGACCAGGCGATGCAGCTTCTGCCAATTTCGACTGCCGAGCCGGCGGATCATGCCGTCGGTCGAGGTCGCGGCAAGTGCCGAGAGGCCAATGACCGCGGTAAAGCCGATCGTCAGATAGATCCGCGACACGATCTCGCTGGCGATCTTGGCGAGATCGAACATCTGGTCGGTGGTGTAGAGGCTGAAATGGGTGATGGCGTAGGCGAAGGCGCCGACGCCGATCATCCGCCGCACCAGAAGGAGCCGCGACCATTGCAGGATAGAGCGCAGCGGGGTGATCGCCAGCGCGATGAAAGTCAGGCGGATCGTCCACAGCCCGATCTCGCGGATCGCCGCCGTGTACGGCTGCGGCTGAAGCCAGCCCATGGCAAACGACAGCGCGGTCCACAACGCCGGAGCGAACAGCGCCGCAAAGATCGCCAGCTTCAGCGGCGAGGTGCGGCCGCTATAGTCCTGCCACGGGTACAATCATCGCTCCGGGTCGCAAGACGTTGGCTACATCGGCGGCTTGATCCCGTCCTTCTCCGCGTAGAGCCGGGCGGCCGTCAGTTTGCCGTCCGCAGACTTCAGCGCGATGACGAACACCGCGACGCCCGGCTTCAAGAGGCCGATGTCGCCGGGGCCATTGGCCAGCACCGGCACGTCCGGGCCGACGATGTATTCGGAGTCGGTGCCCTTGTAGGTGACATGCAGCACCGGCCCCTGCGGCGCCTGGTCGACCTTGCCGACCGTGGCGTTGGTCATGATGCTGTCGGGCATCAGATCCCACGGGTATTGGCCTTCACCGAGGCCGCGCGCGGCCTCCGGGAAGATGCGGACTTCAACCGCATGGATCTTGCCGTCGGTGCCCTTGACCCCGGTCGAGGCGACATAATCGCCGGCCTTGATGTCGGCAACGGTCTTATTGACCAGGGTGATGACGGTGACATTGTCGGCGAGCGCGATCGTCAGCGTCTGGCCGTCGCGCGATTTGACCATCAGATTCTGGCCGTCGAGCTTGTCGACCGTGCCGCGCACCCGGGTCGGCGTCCCGGCGGGCGGGGCCTGCGCGAACGCAGGCATGACGAATAGGCCGATCACGGCGGCAGCAAGCGCGATCTTTCGCATGGGTCAGATCCTCCCGGTTCGTGTTCCGCGGATGAGTTCCGCAGAAATGGCGCGGCGTTCTCGCCTTTTCCGCTCACATTCCGGTGAGCGGGGCCGGTGAGCCGATTATGGCGCATTGCCCCCTGCGGCGTTAAGGTCCGCCGCGTCACTATATCACCCTTGAGGAGCTTCGCCCGTGTTCGCCGCGCCGCCCGTCATCCAGACCGAGATTTTTGCCCGCCTGCCGGACTCGCTACGCGCGCTGCACAACCCGCGTCAGCAGAGCGGGGTGCCGCGCGACAGCTTTCTCGAAGGTCCGTCCTTCGACCGCGACGGTAATCTCTGGGTCGTCAACATCCCCTACGGCCAGGTGCTGCGCGTCTCGCCGGGGGGCGAATTCACGTCGGTCGCAACCTGGGATGGCGAGCCCAACGGCCTCAAGATCCACCGGGACGGCCGCATCTTCATCGCCGACCACAAAGTGGGTCTGATGGTGCTCGATCCGAAGACCGGCACAGTCGAAGCGTTCCTCGACCGTCCCAGGCGCGAGCGCTTCAAGGGCCTCAATGACCTGCATTTCGCGCGCAACGGCGATCTCTATTTCACCGACCAGGGCGAAGCAGATTTGCGCGACCCGACTGGGCGCCTCTGGCGATTGCGCGCCAACGGCACGCTCGACCTCTTGCTCAATAACGTGCCGAGCCCCAACGGGCTGGTGCTGACCCCGGACGAACAGATCCTCTATCTCGCGGTGACGCGCGGCAACGCGGTGTGGCGGGTACCGCTTAACCCGGACGGCACGCTCGGCCGGGTTGGCATCTTCATCCAGCTGTCAGGCGGCACCGGCCCCGATGGCATGGCGATGGACGCGGAAGGCAATCTCGCGATCTGCCATGTCGGGATGGGCTCGGTGTGGCTGTTCAGCCGGCTCGGCCGGCCGCTTTACGAGCTCCCGTCCTCAACCGGCCACGCCACGACCAACGCCGCTTATGGCGGACCCGACGGCCGCACGCTCTACATCACCGAAAGCGAGACCGGCACGATCCTGCAAGCGCGGCTTGAGGTTGCCGGGCTTCAGCTTTATTCGCACCAATGACGCCCGTAGGGCGGGTCTCAACCCGCCGATAACGCCAAGGCGGATCAAGATCCGCCCTACGGACGTTTCGTTAGGAGGACCAGCCGATGCCGCGACTCGCCGCCAAAATCGCCTTCATCACCGGGGCGGGGAGCGGGATCGGCCGCGCCACGGCGATCCTCTTCGCGCGCGAAGGCGCCCGGGTGGCGATCGCCGAGATCGACGCCCTGAGCGGCGAGGAAACCGCGCACCTCGCCGGCAACGACGCGATTGCGCTCAAGACCGACGTGACCGACCCCGAGAGCCTCGAGCGGGCGATCCGCGCCACGGTCGACAAATTCGGCCGTCTCGACGTGCTGCACAACAATGCCGGCGGCTCGACCGCGGCGGACAACACCGCGGTCGAGGCGCCGCTCGACGAATTCTGGCGCGCCATCAAGCTCGATCTCTACGGCACCTTTCTCGGCTGCCGCTTCGGCATTCCCGCGCTGATCAAATCAGGCGGCGGCTCGGTCATCAACATGTCGTCGAACGTCGCGCTGATGGGGGTCGCCGGGCGCGACTGCTATACCGCCGCCAAGGGCGGGATCGCCGCGATCACCCGCTCGCTCGCCGTCGCCTACGCGCCGCAACGGGTGCGGGTCAACGCGATCGCGCCCTCGGCGACGATGACCGAGCGCGTCAAGGCGCTGGTGGCGGGCAACACCGCGCTACAGAAGCTCGCCGACTCGCACCTGCTCGGGCTGATCGAACCAGGCGACATCGCGAACTGCGCGCTCTATCTGGCCTCCGACGAGTCGCGCATGGTCACCGGCCAGGTGCTGCCGGTCGACAGCGGCGTCACGATTTCCTGACGGTGCCGGGCAACGATCCGGGGATGGCTTCGCCTATCCGCGCCAGAAGGACCCCTTGCCCGGGCTTGTCCCGGGCATCCACGTCTGATTGCCGTGGGATTTGTGGATGATATACGCAGATTAGTTGTTTAACTTACATGATTTATCACTCCAGTCTGTTAATTTGACGACAGGCAGCTTATATTGCCCCGAAACCCACAGGATTTCGGGGATGGGCGAGATGAGCGAGCAGCATGCGCCAGGCGCGATCAAGACCGGCGCGATCGATTGGAAGACCCAGGGCGTCAAGGTCATCCCGGGCGATCAGCTCGACACCAACACGCCGCAGACCCCGGGGATGAACCGCGCCGCGGCGATCAATTTCGCCCGCGTCGGGGCGCAGAAGATCTGGGCCGGCACGGTCCATATCCACGCCAACGCCAAGACCGGCGCCCACCACCACGGCGCGCTCGAAAGCGTGATCTATATTCTGAAGGGCCGGGCGCGGATGCGCTGGGGCGAGCATCTCGAATATGTCGCGGAGGCCGGCCCCGGCGATTTCATCTTCGTCCCGCCCTATGTGCCGCACCAGGAGATCAACGCCTCGACCGACGAGACCTTGGAATGCGTGCTGGTGCGCAGCGACAACGAGGCGGTCGTCGTCAACCTCGATATCGAGGCGGTCGAAAAACCCGAAGAGGTGCGCTGGATCGACCCGATCCACAAACACGGGTGAGTAGGAGCGCGGGCGTCCCCCCACATGCGGGCCAGAGGCCCGCGGTCCAGCTCAGCCCGCCTCGCCGATCGCCAGCCGCAGGCCCGACAGCAACAGCTCGCGGTCCCCTGGGTTTCTCCAAGGTAGAACGCGCGGCACGACCTGCGGGGTGATCGCGCGCAGTTGGGCGATGATCGCGCGCGCCTCGTCGAGCCGCCCCATATGGGCATAGCACGCGGCGAGAAAGCGGTATGAGCTGGGAGCGCCCGGATCATCTTGAATGGCCAGGAGCAGCTTCGACGCCGCTTCATCAAAACGGTGTTTGAAGAAATAGGCGATGCCAATCACGTGCAG
>JBGPTQ010000169.1:0-5280 GCA_041490725.1 Allostellaceae bacterium
CTTTCATTCGCTTGAAGATGCCCGGGTCAAGACCTTCCTGCGCCAGCGCAGCGGCGCCGCTGCGGCGACCTCGCGCCATGCCCCGCCGGCGCCTGCCGCGCCGCCGCCGACCTTCCGCCTCTTGACCCGTCGGGCGGTCCGGCCCAGCGCCGATGAAATCGCGCGCAACCCCCGTGCGCGCTCGGCCCGGTTGCGGGCCGCCGAGCGCACCGCGGCGCCGCCCTGGCCGGCAAATGCCGGGATCGGGAAGGTTTCGTGGTCAGCCGCTGGAGGCGACGCACGATGACCAGGCTCGGCACCGTGTTCTGGGTCGCGCTCGTGCTGACCGCCGGCTTCACCACCTTCAAGGTCAAATACGCGGTCCAGGACATCGAGGATGAGCTGAACCGGGTGCGCCGGCACACGATCGCCGAGCAGCAGGAGACCCGGGTCCTGACCGCGGAATGGACCTATCTCAACCAGCCCGAGCGGCTCACCGAATTGAACCGGCGTTTCCTCGGGCTGGCCTCGATCACCGCCAGGCAACTGCAGCGCAGCATTGACGAGATCCCGATGCGCGCCCCGGCCGCGCCGCTCGATTCGCTCGATGTGTTGGTCGAGGCGACCCTCGGCCCGGACGCGCCGCAGGCCGCGGCAACCCCGCTTCCGGTGACGCCGCAAGAAGCGGGAACCCCGCTGGCGGTCACCCCGGCCGCGCTCAGCCCGGCGCCGGCCGGGCCGGCCGTCCCGGTGCAACTGGCGAAAGCCGGCCCGGCCCAAACGGCGAGTTCGCTCGACGCGCTGATCGCGCAAATCGCCGAGACCCCGTGATGCGGTCGCTCCAGCGCCTCGACGAGAACCCATGCCGGCCGCGGCATTTCCGGCCGCCGCCGCCCTGCGCCCCGGTCGTTACCGACGAGCGCGCGACCGCGTTGCTCGACACCTGCCGGACCCGGCTGGTCGCGGCTGCGGCGCTGTTTGCCTTTGTTTTTGTGGTCGTGGCGCTGCGCCTTGTCGAGATCGTGCTGCTGTCGGGCGGGGTTGCCGAATCGCATGCCGGCCGCATCCGCGCCGTCGCGCCGCCCTCACCGGTGCGCGCCGACATCGTCGACCGCACCGGCAGGCTCCTCGCGACCACGCTCGACAGCCCTTCGCTCTACGCCGATCCCCGCCAGATCCTCAATGCGGGCGAGGCGACGCGCGCCATTACCTCTGTGCTGCCGGAACTCAATCCCGCCGAGATCCATGCCAAGCTGACCTCGGGCAAGAGCTTTACCTGGATCAAGCGCCGTTTGACGCCGCGCCAGCAGTACGAGGTCAATCGCCTCGGCATCCCGGGTCTGCAATTCGAGCATCAGGAGCGCCGGGTCTACCCGTTCGGCGATCTGGCCGCCCATGTCGTCGGGTTTTGCGGGATCGACAATGTCGGGCTCGCCGGGATCGAACGCGCGCTCGACGCCACGGTGAAGGGCACCAGCGGGCCGATCCAATTGTCGCTCGACGCCCGGGTGCAATTCATCCTGCACGAAGAGCTGACCAAGGTCATCGGCGATTTCAGCGCCAAAGGCGCCGCCGGCATCATCATGGATGTGCGCACCGGCGAGATCGTCGGGATGCTGTCGCTGCCGGATTTCGATCCCAACCACCCCGGCACGGCCGATCCCAAGCTGTCGCCGGCCGAGGCCAAGGAGCGAATCTTCAACAAGATCACGCTCGGCGATTACGAAATGGGCTCGGTGTTCAAAATCTTTAACACGGCGATGGCGCTCGATTCCGGCGTCGCCTCGATGACAAAGCAGTACGACGCCAGCCATGACATCCATATCGGCCGCTTCACGATCGAGGATTACCATGGCAAGCACCGCTGGCTGAGCGTGCCCGAGATTTTCATGTATTCCTCGAATATCGGCTCGGCGCGGATGGCGGTCGATGCCGGGGCCGAGCGGCAGCGCAGCTTTCTCGCGCGGCTCGGTCTGTTGAAGCCGGTGCCGATCGAGCTGGACGAGGTCGCCAAGCCGCATTACCCCTCGCACTGGCGCGAGATCAACGTAATGACCATCGCCTATGGCCACGGCATCGCGGTCACTCCACTCCACCTCATCACCGCGGTGTCCGCGGTCGTCAACGGCGGCGTGCTGCACCGCCCGACCCTCCTGAAGCTCCCGCCCGGAGCCAGCCCGCCCGGCGAGCAGGTCATGTCACCGAAGACCTCGGAGCAGATGCGCAAGCTGATGCGACTGGTCGTCGAGTTCGGCACCGCAAAGCTCGCCGCCGCCCCGGGCTATGTGGTCGGCGGCAAGACCGGCACGGCGGAAAAGAATTCGCGGGGCCATTATCTCGACAAGAAGCTGTTGTCGTCCTTCATCGGGGTGTTTCCGATGCAGGATCCTCGGTATGCGATCCTGACCCTGGTCGACGAACCGCACGGCACCAAGCAGAGCCACGGCTACGCCACCGCCGGCTGGACCGTGGTGCCGGCGACCAGCCGCATCATCCAGCGTATCGCGCCGATTTTGGGCGTGCAGCCGGTGGACGAGGCATCTCCCGCGGTCACCCGGGCGTTGACGATCGAGAGCATGCAGGGCAAACGGATTGAAACTTACTGAGCTGACCAGCCCAGCCGCCTCCCCTCCGGGCGCAATAAGGGCTCCACCGCTCGCCGACCCTGAGATCGTCGGTCTTACCGCTGATTCGCGCCAAGTGAAGGCGGGCTTTCTGTTCGCCGCGCTGCGCGGCGTAGAGCGCGATGGACGCGCCTTTGCCGGCGATGCTGTGGCGCAAGGCGCGGTGGCGATCCTGACCGATGACCCCGCCGCCCTGGCTCTCGACCCGGACGCCCGTCGCCGCGTCGCGATCATCAGCGACGCCAATCCGCAGCGCCGCCTCGCCCTCATTGCCGCCCGGTTCCACCGGCGCCAGCCGCGCACGATCGCCGCCGTCACCGGCACCAACGGCAAGACCTCGGTCGCCCATTTCACGCGCGAGATCTGGACCGCTCTCGGCTACCAGGCGGCAAGCCTGGGCACGCTTGGCCTGATATCGCCGGCCGGCCGGCGCCCCGGCGCGCTGACCACACCCGACCCGGTCGGCCTGCATCGCGATCTTGCTGAACTGGCGCAAGGCGGCATCGATCATGTCGCGATCGAGGCATCGAGCCACGGTCTCGCGCAATTTCGCCTCGATGGCGTCACGTTCGCTGCGGCGGCGTTCACCAATCTGACCCGCGACCACCTCGATTACCATGGCGACATGGCATCCTACCGCGCCGCAAAGGAGCGGCTGTTCACCGCCCTGTTGGTGCCCGATGGTCCCGCAATCCTCAACGCCGACAGTCCCGAATTCGCCCGGCTCGCGCATTTGTGCCGACAGCGTGGACACAAGGTCATCGCCTATGGGGGTGCGGCCGGGGCCGAGCTGCGCATCCTCGACCGCGTGGCGCGCCCGTTCGGGCAGCGCATCACGGCAGAATTGTTCGGCGAGCGGCGCACGATCGATCTGTCGCTGGTTGGCGAATTCCAGGCGATGAACGTGCTGGCGGCGCTCGGCCTGGTCGTCGCGACCGGGGTTGCGCCGGAGGCGGCATTGCCGGCGTTGTCGCGCCTCTCCGGCGTCCCGGGGCGCCTGCAACTGGTCGGAGAGAGTGTGACCGGCGCTCCGGTCTTCGTCGATTACGCCCATACGCCGGACGCGCTGGCGAGCGTGCTCGCCGCGTTGCGCCCGCATGTCGAGCGCCGGCTCGCCATCGTCTTCGGGGCGGGCGGCGACCGCGACCGCGGCAAACGCCCGCTGATGGGCCGCGTGGCGTCCGAGCTTGCCGAGCTCGTCTATGTCACCGACGACAATCCGCGCAGCGAGCCGGCGGCAGACATCCGCCGTGCGATCCTAGCCGCGGCGCCGCAAGCCATCGAGATCGGCGACCGGCGCGCCGCAATCGCGGCGGCCATCGCCGATTTGCGGCGCGGCGACGTCCTGGTGATCGCCGGCAAGGGCCACGAGACCGGACAGATCGTCGGGAGCGATATCCTGCCCTTCGATGATGTGGTCGTGGCGCGCGAGGCGCTCGGATCGGTGCGCCGCGCATGACGCCTCGCCGCGGGTTGTCCCCCTCCTTCGATGCGGCTATGCCTACGCAGCATTGCCTTGATTGGGCCATACATGGCCCGGCCAATGCTTAGCCCTCCCGGTCGCATCGGCCGCATCGTCGAGCGGCTGTGCCCGCCCGCGATGCTCCCTGAACCATGATCCTATGCTGTATTTCTTCCTCTATCCGCTGGCCGACCAGTTCCACGCGCTCAACGTATTCCGTTACATCACGTTTCGTTCCGGAGGGGCGGTCGTCACGGCGCTGTTGATCAGCTTCATGACAGGCCCGCGCATCATCGCCTGGCTCAAATCGATGCAGGGCGATGGGCAGCCGATTCGCACCGATGGCCCGCAAGGGCATCTCGTCCGCAAAAAAGGCACGCCGACCATGGGGGGATTCCTGATCCTCCTCGCCCTGAGCGTGTCGACCCTGCTGTGGGCCGATCTCGCCAACCCCTATGAGTGGATCGTGCTGGCGGTGACGGTCAGCTTCGGGCTGATCGGCTTCTTCGACGATTACCGCAAGCTGACGCGGCGCTCCCATCACGGGCTGCCCGGCCGCGTCAAGCTGCTGATTGAGATCGGGCTCGCCGCAAGCGCGTGCATTGCGCTTGCGTTTATCATGCGCGAACCACTGGCGGACACGATCGCGGTGCCGTTCTTCAAGAACGTGCTGTTTGATCTCGGCTGGTTCTTTATCCCTTTTGGTGTCCTCGTCATCACCGGCGCCTCCAACGCGGTCAACCTGACCGACGGCCTCGACGGGCTGGCGATCGGGCCGGCGATGATCGCGGCCGCCTCCTTCGCCATCATCAGCTATCTGGTCGGCAACGCGGTGTATGCCAACTACCTGCAGCTCCATCATGTGCCGCGCGCCGACGAGCTGATGGTGTTCTGCGGCGCGATGGTGGGCGCGAGCCTCGGCTTCCTGTGGTTTAACGCGCCGCCGGCCAGCGTCTTCATGGGCGATATGGGGTCGCTGTCGATCGGCGCCGCACTCGGCACGATCAGCATCGTCACCAAGCACGAGCTGGTGCTCGCGATCATCGGCGGCCTGTTCGTCCTGGAGGCGATCTCGGTCATTGTCCAGGTCGCCAGCTTCAAGATGACCGGGCGGCGCGTGTTCCGCATGGCGCCCTTACACCATCACTTCGAGCAAAAGGGCTGGGAGGAGCCGACCATCGTGATCCGCTTTTGGATCATCGCCTCGATCCTGGC
>JBGPTQ010000170.1:0-5248 GCA_041490725.1 Allostellaceae bacterium
GCGCGGTGACCCTCTTCGCCTTGCCGCTCGCGCCGCTGGCGACCGCCGCGGCTCTGCGGCAAGCCCTTGATTAACGGCCCCTCGACTAGGTGTGGCCCAGATGCGACCCTGGCTCGCGCTGACGGCGGGCCATGGTTGCGCTAAAATACCTGCCTGAGATCGAGAAAGGCGCCGCGATGCTGACCCGCCTTGCCAACCCGGCGCGCTTCATGCGTGTGAGCGGCGTGGTGCTGCCCTGGGTTGGCGTCGCAGCGGCGGGCATGCTGGCGCTCGGCCTCGTGTGGTCGCTGCTGTTGGCGCCGCCCGATTACCAGCAGGGCGAGAGTGTGCGGATCATGTTCATCCATGTCCCTTCGGCGTGGATGGCGCTCTCGGTCTACCTGTTCATCGCGATCGCCAGCGCGGTCGCGCTGGTGTGGCGCCATCCGCTGGCCGAGATCGCAGCCCAGGCCGCCGCGCCGGTCGGCGCCGGCTTCACGCTGGTGTGCCTCGCGACGGGATCGCTGTGGGGCCGGCCGATGTGGGGCGCCTGGTGGGTCTGGGATGCGCGGCTCACTTCGGTGCTGGTGCTGTTTTTCCTCTATCTCGGGTATATCGCGCTGGTGAATGCGTTCGATGACGGGAGCCGCGGCGCGCGCGCCGGTTCGCTCTTGGCGCTGGTTGGCATCGTCAATTTGCCGATCATCAAATTCTCGGTCGATTGGTGGAACACGCTGCATCAGCCGGCCAGCGTGCTGCGCCTCGGCGGCCCGAGCATCGACATCTCGCTGCTGCTCCCGCTCCTCGTGATGGGGGCTGGCTTCGCGCTGCTGTTCCTTTGGCTCTTGCTGCTGCGCATGCGCACCGCGCTCAACGAGAAGAAGGTGCGGGCGCTGAGCCTTTATGGCCAGCCCGCCTCGCGCGGCGAGGACAGCGACGCGAAGCTGCCGGCCGCGCGGTCCGGCGTGGCGGTGAAGTTGTGACGAACGCGATCGAGAGCTGGTTCGCGATGGGCGGGTATGCGGGGTTCGTGTGGCCGGCCTATGGCGTTACCGCCGCCGTGCTGGGCGGGCTCGCGCTATTTTCCTGGCGGCGGCATCGGCGCAGCGGCGATACGCTCGCCCGCTTGCAACGCCAGCTCGGAACGCGCGATTGACCCGCAAACGGCGCCGCCTCCTCGCCCTTGCGCTGGGTCTGGGCATGCTCGGAGCGGCAACCGCGATGGTGCTCGCCGCGTTCAACGACAATCTCGTGTTCTTTTACGGCCCGAGCGATCTCGCTGCGAAAGCGATTCCCCCCGGGCGGCGCATCCGCATCGGCGGTCTCGTCGAGCAGCAGAGCCTGCGGCAGCAAGCCGGCGGCCACAGCGTCGATTTTCGGGTCACCGACGGCAAGACGGATATTGTGGTCAGCTATGATGGCGTGCTGCCCGATCTGTTCCGCGAAGGGCAGGGCGTCGTTGCCGAAGGCCGGCTGCGCGGGGACGGCGTCTTCGTCGCAACGAGCGTCCTCGCCAAGCACGATGAAAAGTACATGCCGCCCGAAGTCGCCGACGCGCTGAAAAAAGCCGGGCGCTGGCAGGAGGGCGGCAGCCTGCCTGCCGGCCAGCCGGTTGCCGCGCCAGCGCCCAAATAGCAATGACAGGATTGTCTTACGGCTCGGGTCGATCCTCGGCCGGGGCCGCCGTTTCGAGAAAGCGCGGCAAATCGTGCCAGGCATAGCCGGCAGCCGCGATCTGCTTGCCGCCGACGGCAAAGATCTTGTGCTGGACTTCCCGGCCGCCGAGGCGCTGGTAGAAAAACCGGCCCGGATTGTCGCGCAGCACCCAGATGATGGCCGAGCCGCATCCCTCGGCAACCAGCCGCTCGAACAGCGCGAGCAGCAGCCTGCGGCCGATTCCCTGGTTCTGCCAGTCCGGCGCGACGTAGAGCGTGAATACTTCGCCCGCGAATGGCGCGTCGCGGCGGCAGCGCCCGCAGCTGCCGAAACCGAGAATGTTGCCGTCATCGTCGACGGCAACCCGCACGTCGCGCGGTTCTCGCTCGATGACGGTCGCCCATCCCAGCTCGCGCCGCTGCGCCGACAAGCCCACGAGAAAGGGCGTCGCCAGAATGCCGGCATAGGTCGCCTGCCAGGTCTCGACATCAAGCCGCGCGATGCGGTGGGCATCGCCGGGCCGGGCGGCGCGGATCGTAATCTCGTCCATGCCCCGCCATTGTGCCCGGTTTTCTCGCTCGTGGGGAGTGCGTTGCGGAGCCCCGGCCGCATATCTGAGGCCGGTTGGCAATCGCCGGCAGCCGCCGCTATGTTGCGGCGATGATCAATCTCCGAGGCTGTCTGGTCGGCGCGCTGGCGGTATCGGCGGCGGCGCTGACGGCGCTATCGCCGGCGCAGGCCGCCCACCCGAAAAAGCACCGCGCGGCAGCCACCCCCGCCAGCCCCGCCGCTCCGGCGGCCCAGTCGCTCGGCACGTTCGATTCGTGGGCGGCCTATGCGTCCCACGATAAGACCGGCCGGGTCTGCTACCTCGTCGGCCAGCCGCAGAAGAGCGAGCCGGCCGGGTCCGGGCGAAAGGCGCCGACGGCGATGGTGACGCATCGGCCGGTGGAAAAAATCGCCAATGTGGTGAGCTTCGTCGAGGGCTATGCGCTCAAGGAGGGGAGCGAGGTCGCGCTCGATATTGGCGGCAGCAAATTCGAGTTGTTCACCAAGGACGATAGCGCTTGGGCGCGGACCTCGGACCTCGACAAGTCGATCGTCGCGGCGCTCGCGAAGGGCAAACAGGCGGTGGTCAAGGGCGTGCCGCAGAAAGGCCCGCCGACGACCGACATCTACCCGCTCGCCGGCTTCGCCAAGGCGCTTGCGCTGATCGACAAGGCGTGCGGCGTCAAGCGGTAGGCTAGCCGCGGATCGCGGGCGTCTCGCCCGCATTGCGGCCGGGACGGCCGCGGTCCATATCTGCACCCATGTCGGTCGACAAATCACCACCCGAGCCGCGTCGCGACCTCGTGGGGCCCAATCTGGTGGGTATGGGCCGCGCCGGGCTTGCCGAGGAAATGGCCGGATTCGGCGCCGAGCCGTTCCGCGCGCGCCAGCTGTGGCATTGGATCTATCACCGCGGCGCCACCGACTTCGCTGACATGACCAATCTGGCGAAGGGCTTCCGCGAGCGGCTCGCCGCGCGCTACGAGCTTCGCCGGCCGGAGGTCACCCGGGCGCTCGCCTCGATCGACGGCACCAGGAAATGGCTGCTGCGTTTCGCTGACGGGCAGGAGGTCGAGACCGTCCACATCCCCGAATCCGATCGCGGCACGCTGTGCGTGTCGTCCCAGGTCGGCTGCACGCTGACCTGCACCTTCTGCCATACCGGCACGCAACGCCTCGTGCGCAATCTCAGCGCGGCGGAGATCGTCGCCCAAATCATGGTGGCGCGCGACGCGCTCGGCGAATGGCCCTCGCCCCAAACCGACCGGCAGCTGACCAACATCGTGCTGATGGGGATGGGCGAGCCGCTCTACAATTTCGAGAATGTCGCCGCCGCGATGAAGATCGTCATGGACCCGGAGGGCCTCGCGGTGTCGCGGCGCAAGATCACGCTGTCGACCGCGGGCGTGGTGCCGATGCTCGCGCGCTGCGGCGCCGAACTTGGGGTCAACCTCGCGGTGTCGCTGCATGCCGTCAACGACGAACTGCGCGACCGCCTGGTGCCGCTCAACCGCAAATACCCGATTCGGGAGCTGCTCGACGCCTGCCGCAACTACCCCGGGTCGAGCAATGCCCGCCGCATCACCTTCGAATACGTGATGCTGAAGGGGGTGAACGACAGCCCGGCCGAGGCGCGCGAGCTGGTGCGGCTGATTCGCGGCATTCCGGCCAAGGTCAATCTGATCCCGTTCAACCCGTGGCCCGGCGCGCCCTATGAATGCTCGACCGCGGCGGCGATCGCGGCGTTCTCGGACATCGTCTTCGCCGCCGGCTATTCAGCGCCGGTCAGGACACCGCGCGGCCGCGACATATCAGCCGCCTGCGGCCAGCTCAAATCCGACAGCGTGCGGGCGCGACGCACCGCCCCCGCGCCGCCGCCCCCAGCCGCTTGAACCCGAGCCGTTGTCCCGGCGCCGGCTCGCCCGCGTGCTGATGTGGTTTGTCGGCATTCCACTGATCACCTACCTGGCGGTGCTGGCTTGCCTCTATTTGTTTCAGCGCCAGCTCTTGTATTTCCCGGACCGGTCGCGGCCGCAGCTTGCCGGGCTCGCACAACTCGGCGTGCGCGAGGTTTCGCTGACGACCGCAGACGGATTGTCGCTGCTGTCGTGGTATCTGCCGGCGCGCGAGGGCCGCCCGGTGATCGCCTATTTCCACGGTAACGGCGGGCATATCGGCTACCGCGCCGATCGGCTGCAGCGCTTCGCTCGCGAAGGGTACGGCGTCTTGATGGTGGAGTACCGCGGCTACGGCGGCAACCCGGGTGCGCCGACGGAAAGCGGGCTCTTCGATGATGCGCGCGCGGGCCTCGATTTCCTGCAGCGCGAGGGGATCACCGTCAGCCGGCTCGTGCTCTACGGCGAATCGCTCGGTTCAGGGGTCGCGGTGCATTTGGCGGCGCAGCGACCGGTCGCCGCCTTGATCCTCGAATCGCCATTTACCAGCGCTGCCGCGGTTGCCCAATACCATTATCCCTTTGTGCCCGCCGCCCTCTTGATCTGGGACCGCTTCGATTCGCTGTCGCGGATCGGCCGGGTCAATGCACCGGTTCTGATCCTGGGCGGTGGCCACGACGCCATTGTGCCGGCCCGCTTTAGCCAGGCGCTGTTTGACGCTGCACCGGAACCCAAGGAGAGTTGGTTTGCGCCGGATGCCGGACACGAAGAACTCGCCGGTTTCGGAGCGCTCGATATTGTTGTTGCCTTTATCGAGCGGCGCGTCGGCTGAGAGGGAAGAACCATTTGCCGGTGCCGCACCATGAACCAGGCGAAGTTACCTTGGCTGTCATTGCGAGGCGCAGCGCGCCGAAGCAATCTCGATGTCGCGAGCCATAGCTGCCCGAGATTGCTTCGCTTCGCTCGCAATGACACAACAAGCGCCACGCGATTGGTGAGCGAGGTTTGCCGATGGCCGACACGTTGAAGCGGGCCGACGTCCAAAAAATCGTGCTCGCCTATTCGGGCGGGCTCGATACCTCGGTCATTCTGCGCTGGCTGCAGGAGACCTATCGCTGCGAGGTCGTCACCTTCACCGCCGATCTGGGGCAGGGCGAGGAACTCGCTCC
>JBGPTQ010000171.1:0-5237 GCA_041490725.1 Allostellaceae bacterium
CGCGCCCGGGAATTGCGCGAGATGATATCAGGCCTCGACCGCCTCGCCGATATCGGCGCCCTCGCCCGCCTCGCCGCGAGGTAGGAAATTATTTGTCACCCCTGCGAAAGCAGGGGTCCAGGGCAGCGGTTTCGACTTTGGGCCCCTGGATTCCCGCTTTCGCGGGAATGACGGTACGCTGTTAAGACCGCATAAAACCGCAAACCCCTGTCGAGGAAACCACGATGCCCGATTACCCGTTGCCGTCGAGCAATCCCGAGGCGCTCGGCTTTGCGCTGAAGCCGCTCGAGCACCTCGACCATCTGATCCGCGAGCATATCGAAGAGGGCCGCTATCCCGGCGCGCAGATCGCCTTGGCACGAAACGGCCAGCTGGCGCTGTCCCGCTGCTATGGCGACGCCAAGACCGAGGGGGGCCGGGCACCGGCCAAGGCCGACACCCTCTTCCTGCTGTTCAGCCAGACCAAGGTCTTGACCAGCTCGGCTGTGTGGGCGTTGGTCGAGGAAGGCCGGCTCTCGTTCATGGACAAGATCAGCGACCACCTGCCCGAGTTTGCCCGGCGCGGCAAGGCCGACATCACGCTGCACCAGGTGATGACGCACCAGGGCGGCTTCCCCTCCGGCGACGTCACCCCGGCGACCTGGACCGACCACACAAGGATGCGCGCCGAAGTGTGCGATTTCTCGCTCGATTGGACCCCGGGCTCGCGCCTGCAATACCACCCGCGCGCCGCACATCTGACCCAGGCGATGGTGATCGAGGCGGTGACCGGCCAGGACTACCGTAACGTGATCCGCGACAAGGTGCTGATGCCGCTCGGCCTTGCGGGCGACATCTTTGTTGGCGTGCCGGCCAGTGAGCAGGCGCGCTGCGCCGATACCTATGCCGCCGAACCGCGCGACAACTCGCCCGAATTCAAAGCCGCGGGCATGCCGAGCGGCGGCGGCTATGCGACGGCGCGCGGCATGGCGGCGTTCTATCAGCTGCTGCTCGGCCAAGGCCGGCTCGGCGATGTTCGGCTCCTGTCGCCGCGCCTCATCAGCTATGTCACGCGCAACCACACCGGCGAGCGCGGCGACGATGCGATGGGCGGAGTTCCGATGCATCGCGGCCTCGGGCCCCATGTGCGGGGCGACAGCGACCGCATCCGCGGTCTCGGAACGCTCGCCGCGCCGCAGACTTTCGGGCATGGCGGCGCCGGGACGTCCTATTCCTGGGCCGACCCGACGAGCGGGGTATCGTTCACCTACGTCACCAATTTCATGATACCCGATCCGTGGCATGGGGCGCGGCTGGACCGCATCGCCAATCTGGTGCACGCCGCGATCGACTGAGCCGCCATTCCCCTCACCCACCCGTCGCTACCGCGACGGGTCCCCCCTCTCCCGCAATGCGGGAGAGGGATAGTAAGCGGCGCTTTTTCTTCCCTCTCCCGCACCGCGGGAGAGGGTGCCTCCGGGCGCAGCCCGGAGGCGGGTGAGGGTGGCGATGCACGACCCCGTCGTCGACAAGATCGTCGGCCATGTCGCGCGGGTTTCCGCGGGCGAGATGCCGCAAGCGGCGCGGAATGCCGCGAAGGCGTTCATCGCGGATTCGCTGGGGGTCGGCATCGCCGGCGCCGATGCGCCGTGGCGCGGAGCGGTGCTCGACATGGCGGCGGCCTCGGGCGGCGGCGGAGAAGCGAGCGTGTGGGGCAGCGGCGAGCGCCTGCCGGTTGCCGCTGCGGCGATGGTCAACGGCTATCAGATGCACGCTCTCGAATTCGACTGCGTGCACGAAGGCGCTGTCGTGCACGCGATGTCGGCGGTGCTGCCGGCGCTTCTCGGCTGGGCCGAGCGGGAAGGAGGCATTGCCGGCGAGAGGCTGTTGCGCGCGGTCATTGCCGGGATCGATGTCGCGGTGAGTTTGGGGCTCTCGTCGCGCGCGCCGATGCGGTTCTTCCGCCCGGCCAATTGCAGCGGCTTCGGCGCGGTCGCCGGGCTTGGCCTGCTGGCGGGGCTCGGCGAAGCGCAGCTGCGCGATGCGCTCGGCATCTATTACGGGCAATGCGCCGGCACGATGCAGGCGCATCACGAGGCGAGCCCGCAATTGGCGATGCAGATGGGCTTTGCCGCGCGCAGCGCCGTCACCGCCATCGAGCTGGCGCGTCGCTTCATGCCAGGCCCGCGCGCGCCGATCAGCGGCCCCTTCGGCTATTTCGCCCTCTTCGACGGCGCCGCCGACCCATCGCCGTTCGACGCCCTCGGCCGCGTTTGGCGGGTTTGTGAATTAAGCCACAAGCCGTTCCCGTCGGGCCGCGCGACGCATGGCGGCATCGCCGGGCTGCAACGGCTGATCGCGGCGCACGGCATCGGCGCGGACGGCGTGCGGGCCGGCCGGTTCCTGGTGCCGCCGCTGACCCATCGCCTGGTCGGCCGTACGCCGCAGGACAACATGAGCGTGGCCTATGCCCGGCTGTGCCTACCCTATGTCGGCGCGGTGTGCCTCCGGCATGGCACGGTGGCAACAGATGATTTCAGCCCCGCGGCACTCGCCGATGCCGACACGCTCGCTCTCGCCCGCCGCCTCACGGTGATCGCCGATGCGAACTCCGACCCGAACGCGCTCGCCCCGATCCGCGTCGAACTCGACCTCGCCGACGGAAGTACCGCCGCCTGCGATGTCAGCGACGTCCTCGGCAGCCCATCTCGCCCGCTATCGCCCGAAGCCGCCCGCGCCAAGTTCGAGGCGTGCTGCCGCTCGCTCGCCGATCGCGGCGCCGCGCTGTGGGATGCAGCGATGGCGCTTGAAACCCTCGATGGTGTCCGCGTTCTCGGGCGATTTGCCACGCAAGCGGCATGAGCTGCGCCTCCTCTCGGATAGCTCATGTGTTGACATCAGCAACACAAACTACCACCCTATCGGGATGAAAACCGGACAGCCGATTGCCGAGGTCAACATCCACCTGCGCGCCCGCGCACAGGACAGGATGCTGATCGACCAGGCGGCCGAACTGCTCGGCGCCAACCGCTCGCAGTTCATGATGGCTTCGGCCATCAAGGAGGCAAAGAAAATCCTCCTCGACCAGACCACCTTTTATGTGGACAGCAAAACGTTCCAAAAGGTGCTGGACTGGCTGGACGCTCCAACAACACCGGAACAGGAAGCGGGCATCAAGCGGCTCCTGGCGACCAAAGCTCCCTGATCGCGTGACTGAGGCGGTTGCCGGAGTTGGCGTTCCGGTTCCGCTGACCGCAGGGCACGATCTGGAAGACTTCAACTCCGGCGAAGCCGTACTCGATGATTGGCTGCACCGGCGGGCATTCGCCAATATGGCAATCGCAGCGAGCAGAACCTACGTCGTCTGCTCGACCGGCTCGCATAGCGTCATCGGGTTTTATGCCCTCAGCATGGGGCAGATCCTCAATCAGGAAGCCACCGGCGCGATGCGCCGCAACATGCCGCGCCAGATCCCGGCGGTCATCCTCGGGCGTCTGGCGATTGACCAGGACTGGCAGGGCAAGGGCCTGGGCGCGGCGCTATTGCGCGATACCGTGGAGCGCTCGGTGCGAGCAGCGGGCGAGGTCGCGGCGCGCCTCTTGGTTGTTCACGCGATTTCCCCGGCAGCCGAAGCCTTCTACCGGCACTTCGGCTTTACCCGCCTGCCGGTCGAAACCCCGATCCTTGCCCTCGACCTCGTGAAGCTCGCGCGCTTGGCCGTGTAGCCGCGTAGGGTGGGTTGAGCAACGCGAAACCCACCGTCTTCATGCGGATCGACGGCATGGTGGGTTTCGCTCCGCTCAACCCACCCTACGGTGCTGACCCGCGGGCAAATTAATACGACCGCGGCATGCCCAAGACGTGCTGGCCGATATAGGCGAGGATCAGGTTGGTGGAGATCGGCGCGGTCTGATAGATCCGCACCTCGCGCCATTTGCGCTCGATGTCGTACTCCTTGGCGAAGGCGAAGCCGCCATAGGTTTGGAATGTCGCGTCGGCGGCGTGCCAGGTTGCTTCGGACGCCAAGAGCTTCGCCATGTTGGCGTCGGCGCCGCATTCCTGGCCGGCGTCGAACAATGCCGCGGCGCGCCGGCAGATCATGTCGGCGGCTTCCAATTCGGCATAGGCGCGCGCCAGCGGGAACTGCACCCCCTGGTTCCGCCCGATCGGGCGGTCGAAGACGACCCGCTCTTTGGCATAGTCGATGCCCTTTTTTAAGAGCCAGCGGCCGTCGCCGATGCATTCCTGGGCGACCAGGATGCGCTCGGCGTTCATCCCGTCGAGGATGTAGCGGAAACCCTTCCCTTCCTCGCCGATCAGGTTTTCCGCCGGGACCCTCAGATTGTCGAAGAACACCTCGGTCGTGTTGTGGTTGATCATCGCCTCGATCGGCCGGATCTCGACGCCCTTGCCGACGCTCTCGCGCAGATCGACGAGGAACACCGAGAGCCCGTCGGTGCGGCGCTTGACCTCCTCGACCGGCGTCGTGCGCGCCAGGAGCAGCATCAGATCGGAATGGCGGGCGCGCGAGGTCCACACCTTTTGCCCGGTGACGAGGTAGTGGTCCCCGTTGCCGCCACGCACCGCGCGGGTCTTCAGCTTGGTGGTGTCGGAGCCGGTGGTCGGCTCGGTGACGCCGAAGGCCTGCAGACGCAATTCGCCCGAGGCGATCTTCGGCAGATAGCGCTCTTTTTGCGCGTCGCTGCCATGCCGCAGGAGGGTCCCCATGATGTACATCTGGGCGTGGCCCTGGCTCGCGGTGCAGCCCGAGGCGTTGATCTCCTCGAGGATGACCGCGGCGGCGCGCAACGGCAGGCCCGAGCCGCCGTATTCCTCCGGGATCAGCGAGGCAAGGAACCCCGCCTCGGTCAATTCCCCGACGAACTCGGTCGGATAGGCCTGCTCGTCCTCGAGCTTACGCCAATAGGCCCCGGGGTATTTCTCGCAGATCTTGCGCACCGATTCGCGCAGCTCGGGATAATCCTCGCCGAGCGCCAGCATGACCGGGTCGCCGGATTGGTCGCCATAGGGCATCGCGCGGTCCTCTCGTGATCCTTCGCTTACAGCATAATGCGGACGGCGTGCAGCGCCAATTCGCGCTCTTGCGCGACCGCCCGAAACTGTTACATGTAACCCACGCAGCAGAGAGCAGTCATGGCATCGGCACGAACAGGCGCCAGTCGCGACCGGGTCAGGGGTTACCGCGAGCGGCTCCGGCGGCAGGGATTGCGCCCGATCCAGATCTGGGTTCCCGATAC
>JBGPTQ010000172.1:0-5234 GCA_041490725.1 Allostellaceae bacterium
CGATCGGCCTCAAGGACATCTACGAGACCGCCGGCGTCGCCACCACCGGCCATTCCAAGGTCATGCAGGACCATGTGCCAAAGGCCGACGGCTTCGCGGTGGCGCGGCTGCGCGCTGCCGGCGCGATCGTCATGGGCAAGCTCGCGACCCACGAATTCGCGCTTGGCGGCCCCAGCTTCGACCTGCCCTGGCCACCGGCGCGCAACCCGTGGGACACCAGCCGCTTCACCGGCGGCTCGTCGAGCGGCACCGGCGCCGCGGTCGCGGCCGGGCTGATCCTCGGCGGCACCGGCAGCGACACCGGCGGCTCGATCCGCGGTCCCGCCGCCTATTGCGGCATCGCCGGGATCAAGCCGACCTATGGCCTCATCAGCCGCATGGGTATTTTGCCGCTGGCGTTCTCGCTCGACCATGCCGGCCCGCTGGCGTGGAATGCCGAGGATTGCGCGATCATGCTGCAGGCGATGGCCGGGCACGATCCGGCCGACCCGGCGAGCGCGAACCGGCCGATCCCCGATTACCGCGCCGCGCTCCAGGGCGGCGTCAAGGGGCTGCGCATCGGCCTCGTCCGCCATTTCTACGAGCGCGATAACGCAGTGAACGCCGCGACAAGGGAAGCGATCGCGGCGGCCGCGCAGACCCTCGAAACTCTCGGCTGCACGGTCCGCGAGCTGACCCTGTCGCCGCTCGCCGATTGGGCGGCTTGCGGCATGACGATCATGCAGGCCGAAGCCTATGCGATCCATGAGGCCAATCTGCGCACTCGCTTCACCGATTATGGCGAGATTTTTCGCGACCGCATGGTGCTGGCCGGCCTCATTACCGGCGCCGATTACGTCCAGGCATTGCGCCGCCGCCGCGAACTGGTCGACGAGCTGGATAGGGCGATGGCCGATCTCGATCTCGTCATGACCGCTGCGGCGCCGAGCGAGGCACCGCCGATCGACTCGGTCCCCAAATTCGCGATCCTCGAACGGCCCAGCCTGACGATAGCGTTCAACGTGACCGGCAGCCCGGCGATGTCGGTGTGCTGCGGCTACACCGATACGGGGCTGCCCTTGTCGTTCCAAATCGTCGGCAAGCGCTTCACCGATGCGACCGTGCTGCGCGCCGCCCACGCCTATGAGCAGGCGACCGCGTGGCGCGGGCGGCGGCCGAAATTGTAACGCGTTCCACCGTCGTCATTGCGAGGAGCACAGCGACGAAGCAATCTCGATGGCGCGAGTCTCCTCGGCGCGAGATTGCTTCGCTCCGCTCGCAATGACGTAGAAGAGGTGCGCGCGATGATCGTACTCAGAGGCGGGCGGCTGATCGACGGGACCGGCGCGAAGCCCCTCGACGGCGCAACGATCGTTATCCGGGATAACCGGATCGACGCAGTCACCACCCGCAACGCGGGCGACTTTCCGCCAGAGGCCGAGATCATCGACGTCTCGGGCCTGACGATCCTGCCCGGGCTGATCGATTGCCACGACCACATGGCCAACCACCGCTACGACCTGGCGCATCGCTGGCGGCTCGACGAGCCGCAGAGCACCCGCCATCTGCGCACCGCCGCGGTGCTGAAAAACACCCTTGCCGCCGGCTATACGACGATCCGCGACGCCGCCGGGTGTGACGTCGGCTTCAAGCGCGCGATCGAGGAGGGGCTGATCGAGGGCCCGCGGCTCATTCTGTCGCTGTCGATCATCTCGCCGATCGGTGGCATCGGCGATGCCGTCAGCCCGTCGGGTTTGCCGCTCGACGATTGCTGCTGCATCCCGGGCGATCCCTTATTGCCGGACAGCGTCGTCAACAGCCTCGCCGACGTGCGGCCGGTGGTGCGCCGGATGGTGCGGGCCGGCGCCGATGTCATCAAATGCGCGACGACCGGCGGCGCCAGCTCGCGACCGGGGCATGGGCCGCGCGACGGCGCCTTCAACCTCGACGAGATGCAGGCCCTGGTCGAGGAGGCCCACGCGCTCGACCGCCGCGTCATGTGCCATGCATTGGGCGGCCGCGGGCTCGATATCGCGATCGAGGCCGGGGTCAATTCGATCGAGCATGGCAGCTATCTGAACGAAGACCCGCGCCACCTCGAACGCATGGCCGAGCGCGGCATCTTCTTCGTGCCGACATTGCTGGTTTACGAGTACCATAGGAAATCGCCGCAGCCGCATGTCCGCGAACGCGCCCAGGCGCTCTACGAGCACCATGTCGAGAGCATCAAGCGGGCGCTCAGGGTCGGCGTCAAAATCGTCGCCGGCACCGATGCCGGCGGGCACGGGCATCCGGCCAATGCCGGCGAACTCGACTGCCTGGTCCGGGCCGGGATGACCCCGATGCAGGCGTTGCAGGCAGCGACCGGCTGGGCCGCCGAATGCCTCGGCCAGGAGGCGGAACTCGGCACGGTCGAAGCCGGCAAGCTCGCCGACCTCGTGGTGGTCGCCGGCGATCCGCTGGCGGACATCACCCTTCTGCGCGACATCAGACGCATCGCCCTGGTCATCAAGGACGGCGCGATCGCGGCCAGGCGGGACAGCAGTAGGATGGGTTGAGCGCAAGCGAAACCCATCAACCTCGGGGCCGGTCGAGAAACGATGGGTTTCGCTTCGGTCAACCCATCCTACGACGCACGCGCCAGCACGAAATCACGGATCAGCTCGGTGGCGCGGCGCGAGGCGTCGTTCGCCGGGTCGCGCATGATGAAAGTGTGCGGCTGACCAGCGAATTTGTGGAGCGCGAGCCGGCCGCCCTGGGCATGATAGGCGGCCGCGAAACGATCGGCCATGTCGGGGGTGACGTTGTCGTCGCCGGTGCCCTGCACGACGATCGCCGGGGGCAGCGGCAGCGCGGCTTCGCCGCGTTCGAGGATCAGTTGCGGGTTGCCCTCCGCCATCGCGGCTTCCGAAGGCCAGTAGGCGTCGTGCGCCTCGACCAGACGGGTATTGCCCTTCTCCTTCACCATGCGGTAGCGGGCGAGCGGGTCCGAAATCGGCCAGCACAGCACGATATAGGGGAGCCGGGAATCCTCTGCCGGCGCTTCGGCCAACGGCAGCGCGGCAAAACGCGGATCCTCGGGCTGCAGCACGCTCACCAATAATTGATGGCCGCCGCTCGACGTACCGAGGCCGCCGACCAGCTCGCGCCGGCTGCCGAATTCCTGCGCATGGGATTTGAGCCAGCGCGTCGCCAGATTGACGTCGGCGATCGAGGCGGGATAGCGCCAGAGAGGCGGCAAGCGGAAATCGATCGCCAGTACGACGATGCCGCTTTTCGCCAGAGCCTCGTCGAGCGGAGCGTTGTTGAGCCGGTCACCCGACGCCCAGGCGCCGCCATGCACATCAATGAGCGCCGGAAACGGCTGGCTGGGTGTCGCGGCGCCGATCGGCCGGTAGAGCCGCGCCAAGAGCGGCGCGCCATTCTGGCGCTGGTACTCAAGGTCGCGCACCTCGATCTCGAAGCGCGCCGCGATCGCAACCTGGTTTGCCATCTTGCCTCCTCCTTCCGCCGGATTTCGCTGCCGATGAGATGAAATCGCCGCGAGTACTGAATTTTGAGCCGAAGTTAATGGTTCACCAAGATTTACCGCTGAAGATCAACCCTCATGTTGCAGCTTGTGATCGATCGTCCACCCGCGATGGGTGACACACCACCGGAAGCCGCCGACGAGTTCGGTGTGTGGACCGGTTATAACATCCCGGAGGATCGCACCGGATGGCACCCCCTGGCGCGCCAGCTCTACGACTATTGGCGATTGCTCGCGACGCCCGGCCGATTGCCCGGCCGCCAGGATGTTGTACCCGAGGACATCGTGCCGTTGTGGTCGCGCGCGTGGATGCTCGACGTGTTCCGCGACCCGTTGCGCTACCGCTATCGCCTGTGCGGGACCGATATGGTGCGCTCGCTCGGCCGTGAAGTCACCGGCGAATGGCTCGATGAGGTGCATCCGGCGCTGATCGCCAACCCGCAATCGCGCGAGCGGTTTCACTTCATGGTCGAGACCGGCTGCGCGACCTGGCGCCGCGGGCTGCCGCTATGGACTCGCGACCCCAAGCACCTCCTGATCGAAACCTGCATCGTGCCGCTCGCCGGCGACGGACGCACCGTCGACATGATGCTGGCGGTTTCGGTGCTGTTCGATGGCGCGGGCAGACCGCTCTAACCAGAGCTGCCCCGCCCGCCGGGCATCTACCAGCGCAACGCCGGCACCTGGAGTTCGATAGCTCCGTTCTTGCGGACCGTCCCCAAGAGCCGCGTTCCGCACGGCAAGGCAGGCAGGCAGCGTCCGCCCTCGCTCTGTCCAAGCGCCCTCTGCCCGAGCGCCGCCGCCGGGGGTGGGACGATCGGCGGCTTCCCGGAATCGGCGGGTGGCGGCAAGCCCGGCAACAAATCGAGATCGACCGCGGACTGCCCGGCGAAAGCCGGCGTGAGCGCCGCCGCGGCAAGCGCAAACGCTGCCGGGATGAGCCGCCGTTTCATCAGTCGCCACGCGCGCCGCATGGCACGATAATAGCGCTTGCAGGGCGCGGCGCGATCGCGATTTGATGCCCGCCCGGCCTCGGGGCCGCGATTGATTGCGAGCTGATCGAACGCAACAAGATCGCGGTGTTGCGCTAAACGCCGAAGGGAAAAGGCATGACTCTCGCGATTGCCGAGCCGTTCAAGCCGCCGACCGTCGCTGCATTGTCGGTGCGCGTCGTCGTCGATTCGTTCTTCGACCAGTTCATGCCGAAGGCGACCCACCCCCATGTCGCGATCGAGCATGTCAACCGCATCCGCGGGCGCGAGACCACCACTCTGGCCGGCGAATGGGGCCTCTCATTGCACCTTGAATCGAAGAGCGCCGGCGCTGGCAGCCAGTATCTGCTCGATTTCGGCTATACCCCGGAGATCCTCTTGCGCAATTTCGACCTGCTCGGCATCGCGCCCGAGCGGCTCGACGGGTTGATCCTCAGCCACGCGCATCGCGACCATTACGGTGGGATGGTCGGGTTCGTCGAGCATCACCGCAGCCAGATGCGCGACGACCTCAGGCTGTTCACCGGCGGAGATCTGACCTTCCGCGAGAAATGGCTGGGCGCCCGCGACGAGGAGCCGCGCTCGTGGGGCGCGCTCGATGCGGCCGCTTTGGCGGCGGCACGGGTCGAGACCGTGGCGTGCGAGCACGCGCATGCGCTCGCCGGACCGTTCACGACCGGCCACATCGCGCGGCAGTCCTTCGAGCGGGTATTGCCCAACACGCTGGTCGAGCC
>JBGPTQ010000173.1:0-5230 GCA_041490725.1 Allostellaceae bacterium
CGCATCGAGATTGCTTCGCTTCGCTTGCAATGACAATGAAGGTGACGTCATTGCGAGGAACCCGCGGGCTTGACCCGCGGGGACGACGCAATCTCGGCGCCATTGAGACTTCTATCGGAGACAGGAAATGGCCGAGCCCGGCCCGCGCAATCTGATCACCGATGTGCCGGGGCTGCTCGTCGGCCAGGCGCAAGACGAGGCCGGCATCACCGGCACGACCGTGGTGCTGTGCGAGGCGCCGGCGGTCGCCGCGGTCGATGTCCGAGGCGGGGCGCCCGGCAGCCGGGAAACCGAGCTGCTCGATCCGGCCGCACTGGTCTCGCGAGTCGATGCCATCGTGCTGTCGGGCGGCTCGGCTTTCGGGCTCGATGCGGCTGGCGGGGTCATGGAGGGGCTTGCCGCAATGGGGCGCGGGTTTGCCGTCCGCGATGTGCTTGTGCCGATCGTCCCGGCGGCGATCCTGTTCGATCTCGCGTTTCCGGGGCGCCGGGCGTGGTCGGGGGAGCCGCCCTATCGCCGGCTCGGGCGCGAGGCGCTGGCGCGCGCCGGCCGGGATTTCAGCCTCGGCAACGCGGGGGCCGGTCTTGGCGCTAAGGCCGGCCGCCTCAAGGGTGGCATCGGCAGCGCGTCGCTGCGTCTCGGCGATCAGGTGATGGTCGGCGCACTCGTCGCGGTCAACAGCTGGGGGTCGGCGGTGCGGCCGGATTGCGGGCGGCTATGGGCGGCCGAGCAGGCGCTCGCGGGCGAGATCGAGCCCCAGCCGACGCCGTCCTTCGCGCCACTCGACCCAGAGGATTTTTCCGCCTGTGCGGCGGTTGCAGTCGGCGCGAACACGACGATCGCGGTGGTGGCCACCGACGCGCCGCTCGACAAGAGCGGATGCCGCCGGCTGGCAATTATGGCGCAGGACGGGTTGGCGCAGGCGATCCGCCCGGCGCATACGCCGTTCGACGGGGACACGGTGTTCGCGCTGGCGACCGGCGAGGGCGGCGAGGTCGATCCGGCAACGCTGGCCCGGCTCGGCGCCGCCGCCGCTTCCTGCCTCGCACGCGCGATCATGCGCGCGATGATGGAAGCCGCGCCGCTCGGCGGCTTGCCGAGCTGGCGTCAGCTATGGGGTCGCGCGATCGGGTGATTAGGCCGCGCTGCGCGACTGCGCGGCCGAGGGATCAAAGACGGCCCGCTGCGGCGGAAAGGTCACGCTCACCTGCGTCCCCATGCCGAGCTCGCTGTTGACCTCGAGGGTGCCGCCATGCAGCTCCACGATCGCCTTGACCAGCGGCAGGCCCAGCCCGGTACCCTCATGCGACCGGGTGAACGAGGAATCGACCTGTTCGAACGGTTCGAGCACGCGGGCAATATCTCCCGGCGCGATACCGATGCCGGTATCGCTTACCGTCAGTCTCACCCCGGTTTCCGGGTCGAACCGGCTGGCGATCTCGACATGGCCGCCCGGGGGGGTGAATTTGACCGCGTTGGTGACGAGGTTGAGCAGCACCTGCCTGGTTTTGCGCTCATCGGCGCGCAGCAGCGGCAGGTCCGCCGGCAGATCGACCGAGTCGGATAGACCGCCATCGCGGATGCGCGCGCTGATCAACTGGCGGACCGAGCGGATCGTGTCCCGCATGTCGAAGACCTCCTCATGGAGCTTGAGCTTGCCGTCCTCCGCCTTCGACAAGTCGAGGATGTCGTTGATGATCTGCAAGAGATGCGTGCCGCTCGTGTGGATGTCCGCGACATAAGCCCGGTATTGCTTGTTGGCGAGCGTGCCCAGCACCTCGCGCAGCATCATCTCGGAAAAGCCGATGATGGCATTCAATGGCGTGCGCAGCTCGTGGCTCATCGTCGCGAGAAAGCCCGACTTGGCGCGACTCGCCGCCTCGGCCGCTTCCTTGGCGAGGCGCAGCGCTTCGTACGCCGCGCGGTCGCGCTGCAACGCGACCCGATCGAAGCAGCGGTCGAGCACCGCGAACAGTGCATTCGGGTCCCAAGACTTGTCGAAATAATCATAGGCGCCGCGGCGCAGCGCCGCGATCGCGGTCTGGCTGTCGATAGAGGTGGTCATCAGCACGCAGATCAACCCCGGCTGCGCGGCGCGCAGCCGCGGGATCAGATCGACCCCCGATTCGCTCCCGCCGAGCCGCACGTCGATCAGCGCGACCGGGGCACGGGCAGCGCCGTCGGGCGGCTCGCGCAGCGCCGCGAGTGCCTGCTCGGGGGTGTCGAAATATTGCGCCGCGTAGCCCCTCGGCTGCAGCATGTCGGCGACCGACTCGGCAAAACTGAGATCGTCATCAATGATTATAACCGAACGGACGGTTCCATCCTCTTGACCCATCGGTTACCCCCCTTGGCCGAGAGAGACTGCCGACCCGATCGCAGCCAGCAATGCATTCGGGTCGAACGGTTTGAACAGCATGCCGCAGGTTTGCGACCGGAGCCGCACGTCCTGCTCGGCGTCCTCACGGCCGCCGGTCATCAGGACGGTCGGCACGGTGCGACCGGCTTCGACCAGTCGCGCATACAGCTCGGCTCCCGACAGAACCGGCAGTCGCAGATGGAGGAGCAAGCAATCAAAATGCTCGCCTATCATCTTTTCGAGGGCCTCGGCGCCGGTTGCGGCGACCTCGACGCCGTATCCGGCGCCTTCGAGGATCAGCACGATGCTGCCGACGAAATCCGCATCGCCATCGGCTATCAGCACCCGGCCCCGCTGCTTGACCTTGCTCAGAAGTTCGAGAACCTGGGTCGCCGCGAACGGCTTGATCAGCACCCCGAGCGCACCGCCTTCGATCGCCTGAGCGACGAGCTGCTCGACGCTGTACCCGGTCATCATCATGACCTGGGCGGTTGGCCGGATTTTCTTCATCTCGAGAAAGGTGTCGACCCCGTTGATCCCGGGCAGCTTCACATCGAGCAACACGAAATCGAAGTTGGTGGCTCGGAAGCAGTCGATCGCCTCCTCGCCGCTATGCGCAAGCTGCGCCGTATGGCCGCGCAGCTCGATCACATCCGCCAAGCTCTCGGCATGGTCGCAATCGTCGTCGACGATCAGAACGCAAGTCATGCCGCCACCTTCATGTCTTCCATCGCTGCTGCATGGAGCGGCAGGCGAACCGTTACGCAAGTCCCGCGTCCGACCTCACTGTCGACCGCAATCGTGCCGCCGTGCTGGTTGACGATCTGCTTCACGGTCGGAAGCCCCAGCCCGGTGCCGAAACTTTTCGTGCTGAACAGCGGCTCGAAAATGCGTGCCAGGTTTTCCGGCGGGATCCCAGGCCCGGTGTCCTCGATCACCAGCGCCAGCTCGCCGTCGACCGCAACGGTGCGCACGGTGATCCGCTTCTCGTGGTCGGATGGCCGTTCCGCGAGCGCCTGGGCGGCATTCTCGACGAGATTGATGATGACGCGCCGCATGCGATCGGGATCGATCGGCACGTCCGCCTGGGCCGCAGCCAACTCCGTGGTCAAGGCAACGGGCGGTGAGACATTCTGCTCGGCCAATACCCCCGCGAGCCAGCGATCGAAAGAGACGGTGGTGCGGTTCAGCTCGCGGTTGCGGGTGTATTCGAGCAGATCGGAAATGATGCGATCGCAGCGCTCGATGCTGCGCTCCATGCGGGCAACCGGCCGGTCGAGCTTGAGCCCCGCCGTCGTGGCGAGCTCCTTGACCGTGAACAAACTGTTGCGGATCGCGCTCAGCGGGTTGCGCAGCTCGTGTGCCACGGTCGCGGTCAGCTGACCCAGCACCGACAGGCGCTCGCTTTTCAGCAGCTCGGCTTCCGCGGCGAGACGCGCTCGCTCCATTTCGATCTTCTCAGCGTGGATCGCCGCGATCGCCTTCTCGGCGTGGACCTCGGCGAGCACGGCGTGGGTCTGGAACTGACGGGCGATCAGATAGACCATAAGCCCGATCGCCAGTGCGCCAGCGAGCGCGAAAGCGCCGAACCACAACCCCTGCCGAGCCCAACCGGCCAGCGCCCTGTCAGCATTCCGGCTGACCGTGACGGCGACGTGATGATCGGCGAGCGCGCGCCACGCTTCGATCCGCCACCCGCCATCATTTTCGCTGACATGCCGGGCCATGATCGCCGTGATGTCGTCAAAAACGGCATCGAGTACCGAACCCTTGGCGATTTGGGCTGTCGAGCCGGGCTGCTCTGGGTAGCGGGCGAGCATCGTCCCGTCCCGGCCAAGCAGCATGATCACTGCATCTTGATCGAGCGGGACCGCAGCGAAGAAATCCGTGAAATCGGCTACCGGGATCATGCCGACGACGGTACCGACGAGCGCACCCTGCGGTCCGTCGATGCGATGCGCGAGCGGGATGCTGAAAGCGCCGGTCTGCGGATCTTGGACCGGCGCGCCGATGGTGCTCGCCCTGGCCGGTTGCGCGCGCAACGTGGCGACGAGATCGTGCCCGGCGACGGCTACGGCAGGCCAGGCGGCGGTGTGGTCTATGACCTGGCCATCGCTGGCAAGCAGCGCCACCGCGGTTAGCGACGGAAACCGGCCGATTTCGCTGTGCAGTGCCGCACCGGTTTGCGTCGCTGTTGCGGCCTCGCGAAGAGTGGTGCCATCGGCGACGCCCGCTTGGCGCACGCGCTCGGCAATGTCGCCAAGCTGTGCATCGACGACGTTGAGGGAACGGTCGATCGCTTTGGCGAGGACGCTGTCGATACGACCCAGCTCGCTTTCCGTGGTGGTGATCGCTTGCTGCCGCAACTGGTTCGCGGCGATGCCCGTAGCGATCAGTAGCGCCGTGATCAGCACGATCCCGGAGGCGATCAGCAGCGTCATCGGGCGAATGCCCGATACCTGCTCGATACGCCGCGTGACCGGCGCATGCTGTGCGACGAAAAGAGACGTCATGCTCTTCGCTCCGGTACTTTGTTCGCCCGCAGTTAGACCACCACTCTGTTGAGGAAGACTTAACACAACTCTACGCGTATTAGTTGTATCAGACGCGAATTCTCAACCCTGCTCATACCACGGCAGGAAAGATCGGAGCGGGACGTGGCATTTGCTTTGACCGTCTCGGCTATGCCAAGAAACTGCGTGGTGCCGCAGAAGCGAGCCGAGGCCCATACCGAGGCCGCGCGGGAGTCATCATGGTCGAGCTTGCGACCAGGCAAGATCTTTTCGCGCTCCAGAGGGATGTGACCCTCACCGCGCAACAGCTTAACAGGGCGATGGAAAACCTCGCGTCGCGCCTAAGATTCGCATGGGC
>JBGPTQ010000174.1:0-5211 GCA_041490725.1 Allostellaceae bacterium
ACCATCGAGCTGCACCAATCCGCAGCGGAAGAGTTGCTGCTGATCTGCTGCAAAAAATCGGGCGGGCCGCGCGAGGCGACCCCGACCGATCCCGATTTATCGAGCAAAACCATAGGCTTGGAGTCGCTCGACTCAACCGGCGAAACCGGTGCGCGAGAGATCTGCTGCCAATTCCTTGCAGATGCAGCGGAGGCAAGATCGATGACCCAACCGGCGATTGATGCCTCCGGGGTTCGGCCATGCCGTCCCAGTCGCGTTCCCTCTCCCCGTTTTACGGCGAGCGGGACAGGGTGAGGTGCCCTTTTCAGGTCTGTTCCGGCCGCACCGCGCCGATCGCGGCGCGGGCGAGGGCGTCGGCGCGCTCGTTTTCCGGGTGCCCGGCATGCCCGCGCACCCAGTGCCATTCGACCTCGTGCGGCTCGGCGGCCTTCTCCAGGCGTTGCCACAGATCGATATTTTTGACCGGCGCCTTCGAAGCGGTGCGCCAGCCACGCGCCTTCCAGCCAGGGAGCCATTGGGTGATGCCGTCACGCAGGTATTGGCTGTCGCTGTAGAGGCGCACCCGGCACGGCCGCGTCAGCGCCTCGAGCGCGGCGATGGCGGCCATCAGCTCCATCCGGTTGTTGGTGGTCGGCGTCTCGCCCCCGGCGAGCTCCTTCTCGACTTCGCCGAAGCGCAGGATCGCGCCCCAGCCGCCCGGACCGGGATTGCCGCTGCACGCCCCGTCGGTGAAGATCTCGACCCCGGGTCGCTCCCGGGGCAGGCTCTCAGACATCGATGCCATAGGCGCTCGGCCCGGTGATGCCGCGGTGAAAGCGCAGCTTTCTGAGATATTCGAGCGGGTCCTTCGGGCGCACCAGGGCGCCCGCGGTCTGGTTCAGCCAGTCATAGAGCCGGGTCAAGAGGAAACGCAACGCACTGCCGCGCGCCAACAGCGGCAATGCCGCCAGCTCGCCGGGGCCGAGCGGCCGGGCGGCCCGGTAGCTCGCGACGAAGAGCCGCGCCTTGGTCACGTTGAAGCTGAGGTCGGGCTCGAAGCACCAGGCGTTGAGACATATCGCGATGTCGTAGGCGAGGAAGTCGGTGCAGGCGAAATAAAAGTCGATGAGGCCCGACAGCGCGCGGTCGCGGAAGAACACGTTGTCGGGAAACAGGTCGGCGTGAATGATCCCGGTCGGGAGGTCCTTCGGCCATGTCGCTTCGAGGAATGCGAATTCCTCGCCGAGCTCGGCGGCAAGGCCGGGTTGCAACTCGCCGGCGCGCTCGCTGCAGCCTTCATAAAGCCGGCGCCAACCCGCGACGCTGAGGTCATTGGGACGGACCATCGCAAACGACTCGCCGGCCAGATGCAGTCGCGCCAGCGCGCCACCCAGCGCGGCGCAGTGGAACGAGTCGATGCGGCGCGGCCACATGCCGTTGAGAAAGGTGACGATCGCGGCCGGGCGGCCGCACAGCTCGCGCAGCGCCTCTCCGTCACGCGCCCGTACCGGCGTCGGACAGGCCACGCCCTGATGCGCCAGATGATCCATCAGCGCGATGAAGAACGGCAGATCGGCGCGCGCCACCCGCTTCTCATAGAGGGTCAGGATGAAATTGCTGCGCTCGGTAGTCAGCAGGAAATTCGAGTTCTCGACACCCTCGGCGATGCCCTTGCACGACAAGACCTCGCCGATGTCGTAGGGCGCGGTGAAGGCGCGCAACTCGTCGTCGCCGATTTCGGTATAGACCGCCATGACTTAAGCTACGCTGTCATTGCGAGCGAAGCGAAGCAATCTCGATGGGGAGAGCACCCTGGGGCCGAGATTGCTTCGTCGCTCCGCTCCTCGCAATGACACCAAGCGCCGCGCCCAAGTTGGCTTGTGCGGCGGGCGAGGCTCGCCTACAGTCGCGCCCGGCCCCTATCTTCGCTCATTGGGGCGTGCGGGACAGTAGCAAGGGCGATGGCAGGGAAGAAAGATGGACGCACCGATCCCGGCGCAAAAGGCGCCCTATAAATCCACCGTCGAGGAAGGCAAGCGGTACTTCTGGTGCGCCTGCGGGCGCAGCGGCAACCAGCCCTTCTGCGACGGGTCGCACAAGGGCACCGGCCTCAGCCCGGTGGCGTTCACCGCCGAGAAATCCGGAGACGTTTGGTTCTGCGGTTGCAAGGCGACCGGCAAGACGCCGTTCTGCGACGGCACGCATAAGACCCTCTGATCGCTGGTTCCCGGCGGTGCGCTCAGGATCGAGCCGCATGCAGCGGCATCGCTGGATAGCGCGCGCCTCTGTTGCGCTCGGGCTGTTCGAGCTCGCCGCGCTTTCGGGGTGCAGCTGGGTCCCATTCTGGTCTTCCTCTGCCGCGGAATCGAAGGGGCCGCCGGTGGCGACTTGCCCGAGCGCGGTTATCCTGCGCCCGCTCGCGCAGACCGCGGTGTTTGCCCCGGGCGCGGCAAGCGAGCCGATTCGCGTCGCGTTCTACGGCATTTTGAGCGAGGTCGGCGCCAAATGCGAACCGGCGGGGGGTGCGGTGCACGTCTCGCTCGATGTCGTGGTGATCGGCGAGCGCGGCCCGGCAGTCGGCAAGGCGGACGACCTCGATTTGCAATATTTCGTCGCGGTGACCGGGCCCGACCAGGCGATTCTCAGCAAACGGTCGTTCCCGATCCATATCGCGATTCCCGCCGACGCCAAGCGGGCCGGCGTCACCGATCATCTCGAGGAAACCATCCCGCTCGCCGGCCGCGCCCCCGGCGATCTGAGCATCGTGCTCGGCTTTCAGCAAAGCCCCGAAATCGTCGACTTCTACCGGCACTTTCGCGGACGCTAGGCGCCGCCTGCCGTTTGCGCTGACCCGGTGATACTGATAAAATTCGTCATAATGATCGATGGTTTCTTTAGAGGATTGGACAGTGCCAACCCGAAACATCAGTTTGACACGCGAACAGGACGAGTTCGTCGACAGCGTCGTCCGGGCCGGTGAGTACCAGGATGCCAGCGAGGCGATCCGTGATGCGGTGCGCGCCCTTCAGCAGCGCCGGCGAGAAGATGCTCTAAAGCTGGAGGCGCTGCGCGCCTTGATCGGGGCCGGTGCGAATGCTCTTGAGGAAGCCGATTTTGCCGAAGTCGAGGATGACGATCTCGATCGGTTTGTCGCCACGCTGACCAGCATTCCCCGAGCACGCGCTGGATAGGTCGCGATGGCGCGCTTCCGTCTGTCGCACCCTGCGCAGGTGGATGTCACGAGCATTTTCGCGACGAGTGATGGGCGGTGGGGGGCTGAAGCCCAACGCCGTTATCTTGTCACACTCGCGACCGCGATGCGTCAGGTCGCGGCTGACCCGCAAGGCCGGGCAACCCGCAGCCGCAGCGAGTTGCTGCCGGACATCCGGAGTTTTCACCTTCGCTATGCCCGCGTGGATGATCCGGGGTCACGGGTAAGGCGGCCTGTGCACGTCCTCTATTACCGAATCATCGAGCCAGAGGTGATCGAGATCGTCAGAATACTGCACGAACGAATGGAGCCGATCCGGCAGATCGGGCTGGCTTCGCAGGACGACCCTGACCTGCCACCCCGGACCCGCCTCCCCTAACCGCTGGTCTGCGCCCGCCCGCGGTGCTAAACAGAGGGTGCCGTATGCACCCCCGCAGGAGAGGTCGCGCCCCGACTCGAGTTCAGGGGCGCGGCGCCGAAGGAGCAACCGCCCCGGAAACTCTCAGGCAAAAGGACTGTGGGGGGAAGGGCGCTCTGGAAAGCGGCGGGTCAGGTCTTGAGCCTGGGCCGCACACCGAAGGAGTAAGCCGTGGCACGGTCGGGTGATCCGGCCGGCTGTGGTGAATCTCTCAGGGTCCACGACAGAGGGGGCATCTCCCGGACGCAACCCGCGTCCGCTGTCGGAGGTGCGCCTGTGTCTGTTCCTGCCGAAGCGACGCCGCTAAAGCACACCCCGCTTTACGATCTGCACCGGGCGCTGGGCGCCCGCATGGTCGCTTTCGCCGGCTACGAGATGCCGGTGCAATACCCTGCCGGCATCATCGCCGAGCATCTGCATACGCGCGCCAAGGCCGGCCTCTTCGACGTCTCGCATATGGGCCAGATCAGGCTGCACGGTGCTGGTGCGGCGCGCGCGCTGGAGGCGCTGGTTCCCGGCGATTTGCAGGGCCTGGCGCCTGGCCGCATGCGCTACACGCTGCTGCTCAACGAGATGGGCGGCATCCTCGACGATCTGATCGCGACACAGATCGAGGACGGGCTGCTGCTCGTCGTCAACGCCGCGCGCAAGGAGGCCGACCTCGCGCATCTCAAGGCATATCTCGATCGGGGGGTCGTGGTCGAGCCGCGCTTCGAGCGCGCCTTGCTGGCGCTGCAAGGGCCGCAAGCCGCCGCCGTTTTGGCGCGGTTTGCCGCCGGCCTCGCCAATGGCGTTGAACGGATGGCGTTCATGAGCGCGGCGGAAACAACAATCGCCGGTGCGCCGTGTTTCCTCACCCGTTCGGGCTATACCGGCGAGGACGGGTTCGAATTGTCGCTCGCCGCCGCGGACGCTGTCGCAGTGGCCGAGGTGCTATTGCGCGAGCCGGAGGTGGCGCCGATCGGCCTCGGCGCGCGCGACACGCTGCGCCTTGAGGCGGGGCTGTGCCTCTATGGCCACGATATCGATCAGACTACGACCCCGGTTGAAGCAGGTCTCTCCTGGACCATTGCCAAGCGTCGACGCACCGAAGGCGGCTTTCCCGGCGCGCCGACCCTATTGCGTCAGCTCGCCGAAGGCCCGAGCCGCCAGCGCGTCGGCATCCGCCCCGACGGGCGCGCCCCGGCGCGCGAAGGCACCGCGATCCTCGACCCGGCGGGGAACCCGGTCGGCCGGATCACCAGCGGCGGGTTCGGTCCGTCTCTCGGCGCGCCGATCGCGATGGGCTACGTCGACGCGGCCCATCGCGCTGAAGGCAGCCCGCTTGCGCTGATCGTGCGCGATGTCCCCCGACCGGCGCATGTCGCGCCGTTGCCGTTCGTCCCGACCCGCTACTACCGCGGCTGATTCAATGAATTGCGCATCATCTGCCGTCATTCCCGCGAAGGCGGGAATCCAGGGGCGGCCAGGATTGGAGCGGTTGCCCTGGACCCCCGCTTTCGCGGGGGTGACGGCAAGCAAATGATCGGGAGGAATGCGATGAATGCCATGCGATTCACCAAGGACCATGAATGGGTCCGGCAGGAGGGCGACCTTGCCGTGA
>JBGPTQ010000175.1:0-5207 GCA_041490725.1 Allostellaceae bacterium
CTTAAATTCTTCTACAGCGGCCCGATGTTCCGCTATGAGCGGCCGCAGAAGGGCCGCTTCCGCCAGTTTCACCAGATCGGGGTCGAGCTGATCGGGGTGGCGCAACCGCAGGCCGATATCGAGGTGATCGCGCTTGGCAATCGCATTCTCCAGGCGCTCGGCGTCGCCGATCGGGCCGTGCTGGAGCTGAACACACTGGGCGACCCGGAAAGCCGCATTGCCTATCGCGACGCGCTGGTCGGCTATTTCTCGGCGCGCCATTCCGAGCTGTCCGAGGACAGCCGCCGCCGGCTCGAACGCAACCCGCTGCGGATTCTCGATTCGAAGGACCCGGGCGACCAGCGCATCGCCGGCGAGGCGCCGGATTTCTCCCAATATCTGAATGATGCCTCGCGCGACTTTTTTGCCCGGGTGCAGGGTGGGCTCGACCAGCTCGGCATCGCCTATCGGCGCAACCCGCGTCTCGTGCGCGGCCTCGATTATTACACCCATACCGTTTTCGAGTTCGTCACGACCGATATCGGCGCCCAGGGCACGGTCCTGGCTGGCGGGCGTTATGACGGCCTCGTCGAGCTGATGGGCGGGCCGGCCATGGCGGGGGTCGGCTGGGCGGCGGGGATCGAGCGGCTGGCGCTGCTGATCGAGGAGCCGCCAGCCGCGCCGCGGCCGATCGCGCTGGTGCCGATCGGCGAGGCGGCCGAAGCGCTGGCATTGACGCTGGCCGAGGAATTGCGCAGTGCCGGGCTCGTTGTCGATCTCGGCTATTCCGGCAATGTGCAGCGCCGGATGCGGCGGGCCGACCGGATCGGCGCCCGCGCCGCAGTCTTGCTGGGCGAGGACGAACTGGCGCGCGGCGCGGCCACATTGCGCGACCTCGACAGCGGCGCGCAGAGCGAAGTCGCGCTCGACGAATTGCCGGCACGCCTCAGGGCGCTCTGCGGCTAAACCACCATGGACTCCGTGCTCGAATCGCGTTTCGACCAGCTGTTGCGCCGCCATGCCGAGCTGCGCGCGGCGCTGTCCGGCGCGGGGCTGGGCGGCACCGAATTCGCCAAGCTGTCGAAGGAATACAGCGAGCTCAGCCCGATCATCGACGGCATCGAGAATCTGCGCCGCACCGAGAGCGAGCTTTCAGCGGCGGCGGAGATGGCGCAAGGCGGTGACGACCCCGAGATGAAGGCGATGGCCGAGGAGGAGGTGCGCGCGTTGCGCGGGCGCCTGCCCGAGCTCGAGCTCAAGGTCAAGCTGTCGCTGTTGCCGAAGGACGAAGACGACGAGCGCAACGCGATCCTCGAGATCCGCGCCGGCACCGGCGGCGAGGAGGCCGCGCTGTTCGCGGCGAGCCTCTTCCGCATGTACCATCGCTATGCCGCGCTGCGCGGCTGGCGCTTCGAACTGCTCGACCTGTCGGAGACCGGGCTCGGCGGCTTCAAGGAGGCGGTGGCCTCGATCACCGGCCGCGGCGTCTTCGCCCGGCTCAAATACGAATCGGGGGTGCACCGGGTGCAGCGCGTGCCGGAAACCGAGGCGAGCGGGCGCATCCATACCTCGGCGGCGACGGTGGCGGTGTTGCCCGAAGCCGAGGAGGTCGACGTCGACATCGACGACAAGGATCTGCGGATCGATGTCTTCCGGGCCAGCGGGCCGGGCGGGCAGTCGGTCAACACCACCGACAGCGCGGTCCGCATCACCCATCTGCCGAGCGGGCTCGTCGTCATCCAGCAGGACGAGAAGTCGCAGCACAAGAACAAGGCGCGCGCCTTGAAGGTGCTGCGCGCCCGGCTCTACGAGATGGAGCGGCAGACGCTTGCCGCGACGCGCGCCGCCGACCGCAAGAGCCAGGTCGGCAGCGGCGACCGCTCCGAGCGGATCCGCACCTACAACTTCCCGCAAGGCAGGGTGACCGACCACCGCATCAACCTGACGCTATACAAGATCGACAAGGTCACCTCCGGCGAGGCGCTCGACGAGATCATCGACGCGCTGACCACCGCCGACTGCGCCGCCAAGCTGGCGATGGCGGCGGCGTGAGCAGGATGCGGAGCCACCCTCACCCCCCCATCGCTAACGCGATGGGTCCCCCCCTCTCCCGCATTGCGGGAGAGGGTGCCCGAGGGCGCAGCCCGAGGGCGGGTGAGGGTTTCTCCGAGACCGCTTCCAACGCCACAATCGGCTCCGCCTTGGATGGCGCCGCCGCGGCGCTCGCGGCGGCGGGGTTCGATGAGCCGCGCCGGCATGCCCGCCGGCTGCTCGCGGCGGCGCTCGGCCGGTCGGCCGCCGAGGTGTTTGCTCATCCCGAAATTGTGCTGGCCGCGCCGGAAGAGGCATGGGTCGCGGAGATGCTGGGCCGGATGATCGCGCGCGAGCCGCTGAGCCGGATTATCGGCAGGCGCGAGTTCTGGGGGCTCGAATTTGTGCTGTCGGCCGATACGCTCGATCCGCGCCCGGAGAGCGAGAGCGTGGTGGAAGCGGTGCTGGCGCGGCTCCCGGATCGCACCGGGACCTATCGGTTCCTCGATCTGGGGACCGGCACCGGCTGCCTCCTCTTGGCGTTGCTTTCCGAGTTCCCGCAGGCGATCGGGGTCGGCATCGATGTCGCGCCCGGCGCCGCCGCGACCGCGCGGCGCAACGCCAGGCTGCTCGGCCTCGGCGAGCGCGCGTATTTTGCGGTGGGGGATTGGGCGGGTTCTATCGCCGGCCGATTCGATGCCGTCGTCGCCAATCCGCCCTATATCCCCACTCCGACAATCCCCGAGCTGATGCCGGAAGTCAGGGATTACGACCCTCACCGAGCGCTCGATGGCGGGACCGATGGGCTTGCGGCCTACCGCGCGATCGCCGCGGACTTGGTCCGCCTCTTGCTGCCGGGTGGGCTTGTTGCAGTCGAGATCGGTTCGGGCCAGGCCGAAGCGGTCGCCGCGATCCTGGCCGAAAACGGTCTCGCGATAGATGGGTTCGCAGCCGACCTCGGCAGCGTCACTCGCTGCGTCGTCGCGCGCCGGTAGATCCATGTTTTTAGCCACGCCGCGGAACGGCCCGGCGCAAAAAAAGGTTGGAATGCGGCGCCGTCCCGTCTAGGCTGCCGCTGTTCGGGAGCCCCGCGCCATTTCGATATCGACGGCGCACTCTGGCGTGCTGCATTGCGGCCGACAGCGTTCCCCGTTGGACCCTGAGGGTCCGCCAGCATCCACGGCAATTAGACAGGTGTCATGAGGCCAGGACAGAACAAGCGATCACGCGGTCGTAATGGGGGCGGCGGCGGCGGCGGTCCGCGTCACGACAACCGGCCGCGCCTGCCGCACCGCATCCAGACGTTCGACAGCAATGGGCCGAGCGTAAAAATTCGCGGCAACGCTTATCAGGTATTCGAGCGTTATGTCGCGCTGGCGCGGGAGGCGCAGGCCGGCGGCGACCGAGTCGCGGCGGAAAACTTCTATCAGCACGCCGAGCATTATTTCCGAGTCATGAATGCGTTGGGCGAGGGCCAAGGCCAGGGCCCGCCCCGGCCGACCACCCCGGCGGATCTCGAAATGGGTGTCGGCGGCAACGGCGAATCGCGCGAGGGCGAGGACGAGGAGGCTCAGGTTCAGTCCACACAGCCGCCCTCGGCTCCCTTCCCCGACGACGAGCAGCCGCCGTCTTATTGAGGGTAGCGGCGGGTTATTGAGGGTAGCGGCGGGCCCGGTCCGGGTTACGCCAGCGCCGGGCTGGGGCTTCGCCGCCGCACGGTGCGGGTCGCAAGGCCGAACGCGCGGCCGAGCGCATCGAGGCGGCGCTGCACCGCCTCCCCTGTGAAGAGGCTGCCGGTCGGCGGCAACTCGAGGACGAGGCCATGTGCCTCGCGCGCGATCCGCACCTGGTCCAACAGCTCCAGCGCGCCGCCGCAAAGGGTATAGGCGAGCCGCAAGGCACGACCGAGGCAGCGCGCCGCGCTGGCGGCGCCGTCATCGAGCAGCGGCCGTGTCGCCGCCTTGATCGGGTCGTCCATCGCGCCGCCGTACCGGGCGTGCAGGGAAGCGGCGATGAATGCCCGCTCGTGATGGCCGATCTGCGCGACGGGCATGCGCAGGCTGCGCGTGAAAGCATGTTCGGCGCGGTATTCGGGATGCTCGGTCCAGGCGATGTCGCTGAGCCAGCAGGCGGCGCGATGGAGCCGGTGCGAATCCTCGTCAAGATCGGGGAAGATCGGCGCCATCCATCGCTGCAGACGGTCGCCATCACTGCGCCCGCGGCTTAGACTGGCGGCGATCCCGACACAGGCCGCGATCAACGGACCGATGCGCGGATCGGGCGGCAACAGGCCGTCGGCGTACCCCTCGCGCAGCCCGAACGCCGAGAAGACGATCCGATCGGGCCGGCCAGCCGCGATCAGCCGCCCCAAGATCAGCGCCGCGATCGGCACGACTTCGAGACGCCTGCGGCTGATCGAGGTGATCCGTTCGAGCGATCGGCGGGACTGGCCGGCGATGATGTCGAGGAACCCTTCCGCCGGCCGCCGGGGAATCGTGTATTCGTGAATGATGTGCAGCGGGTAGTGCGTCTGTTCCATGTGCAGCCGCGCAATCGCCCGCCATGCGCCGCCAACCAGGTAGAGGCTTTTGCCCGCGGCTTCGCGCAGCACCGGCGCGTCCGCAATACCGCGCTCGATCGTCTCGGTGACCGTCTTGCGGTTGTCATCAAGCTCGGCGAGGCGCAGCGGCCCCAGCGGCAGGCTCACGCCGGCACCGATCGGCGCGCTGGCGCCGGAATCGACCCGCACCAGCTCGACACTGCCGCCGCCGAGATCGCTGACCACGCCATCGGCCTGGCGGATCCCGGCCAAGACGCCGGCTGCCGACAGCCTGGCTTCCTCGCCGCCTTCGACGATTCGTACCGGTACGCCGCATTGGCGCTCCGCCTCGGCGGCAAAGGCGCGGCCATCGCTCGCCTCGCGCACCGCCGCGGTCGCGATGATGGCGAGATGATCGACGCGCAGCGCGCGGGCCAGCGCGACGAAACGTTGCAGATTGGCGAAGGCGAGTTTGACGCCTTCCGGATTGAGGCGTCCGGTCCGGGCGATGCCGCGCCCGAGCGCGCACATGACCTTTTCGTTGAGCAGCGGCAGGAGGCTCCCGCCGAGCCGTTCGAACACGACCAGGCGCAGCGAGTTCGAGCCGACATCGACGACCGCGATGCGGCCGAGCGGAGCGACAGCGTGGCGGTCAGGC
>JBGPTQ010000176.1:0-5185 GCA_041490725.1 Allostellaceae bacterium
CCGAGCTCCTCGGCGGCCACCACGTATTTGATGAAATCATGGTAGCCCTCGCTGTCTCCGGCCGGGCCGCCGCGCGCCCGGGCGCCGCCGAACAATCCGAATTTCATCTGTCGCTACTCCGCTGTGCTGGCCGCCGCTTGCCGCTCAAATTCCCTGCGAGCAGGGAATTTTTCGCTCACGACCACGGTGACCCATTGATACTAAATGACTTTGAACGGATTTCCCGCGTCCGAGCAGGGAATTTTTGCGCTGTCCGCAGGGAATTTTTTGCCACTGTGCAGGGAATTTTCCGACGCCAGCAGGGAATTTCCCGAATCGGATCATCGCAATTCTCTCAGCGCTATTTGTCATTGCCCCAGGAGCAATTACCACGAATAAATGGGCATGACAGCGTGCCACGGCAACTCCCAACCTCCGATGAGATTCGGCAATTGCCAGTTTGCGATGGACCCGATCCGCTCATTACAGGCTGCCGGCTTACCGGGCGGCAGCGACGATCGCGTGCGGCGGCTCTTGCCAACGGCACTCGACACGAGCGAAGCCGGCTTCGGAGAGCGCGCTCAGATGGCCCTCGACCCCGTCGAAAAACAGATCGTAATCCAGGAACCAGCCGCCCGGCCGCAGCAGATCGCGGATCGCCCGATAACAGGCGAAAATCTTTGCCTCGTCGCGCAGATTGTGCAGGACGATGGCCGATACCGCCAGATCGAACGGCCCGCCGATAGCGCCGGGCCATGCCGGATCGGTCAGGTCGCAAACGACATAGCGCAGCTGAGCGGCATGGGCGGCCAGGCGCCGGCGCGCCTCGGCCAGCATCGGCTGCGAATAATCCTGCAAGGTGACCTCTGCCGCCGGGAACAGTTGCAACAGCTCCTCGGTCACCGCGCCATACCCGGCGCCGACATCGAGCACGGCGAGCGGCGCCGCGGGTGGAAACGGGGCCCCCGCCAGCATCTCGCGCAGGCGCGGCCGGCGCACCGGATCGCGCTCGGAATCCTGGGCGATCCACTCGGCGACATAATCGCTCGAATGCCAATCATGCGGGACTGACAAGCGGCCTCTGGGATTATCGGATGGCATCGATACCTCCCTTTGCTCAGGATTTGTCCGCCGCGAGGATTGCGACGGGATAGGCGTAAAGGAGCCGGTCGTCCTCGCGGCGCACCGGGATGCCGAGGCGGTCGTCGGCGATCGATGCGCTGAACAGGTCGATGATCTTCTGGTCGTCGCCCGGATTCGGGAACGAGCGCGCCAAGAGGTTTTCGACGGTGTCGCGCAGCTCATAGAAACTCGCCCGCGGTTCGGCAAGCCCGGCGGCTCGGAACAACCCCGTCAGCTCGGCGAGCGCGAGCGAGCGCGCATGCGACGGGTCGCGCAGCTTTTCGAGGCGGTTGAATTGGGCGGCTTTCGCGGGGTCGGGCGAGGCGTAGGTGTCGACGACGACGATCCGCCCGCCCGGCGCGCAGACCCGCACCATCTCGCGGAACACGGCTTGCGGATCGGGGAAGTGGTGCATCGCGAAGCGGGTGACGACGATCGTAAACGCGCCGTCGGCGTAGGGCAGTGGCGCGACATCGCCCTCGCGCCAGGTGACGTTGGCGATGCCCTTCTCGGCGGCGAGCTGGCGCGCCCGGTCGAGCATCGCCGGGGTCATGTCGATGCCGGTCGCGTGCCGCACCCGTGGGGCGAAGGCGCACACCACGATGCCGCCGCCGCAGGCGACATCGAGCACCGCATCATCCGGGCCCGCATCGGCGGCTGCGACGATCATCTGAAGCGCGCCGGAATCGGCGATCGGCGCGGCGGTGCTGAACGGCGTCGCCTGGCGGGTGAACTGATCGCGAATGAGGCTGTTATGCGCGGCGTCGGTCATTCCCTGCCCCTCGATAATTCAGTCGCGAGATTGCGTCGTCGCTACGCTCCTCGCAAGCCATCCGGACAGTCGGTCCCGCGGATTGCTCGCGAAATCGTGATTGGGGACGGGCGGTCGCCCGCCAAAAATAAACGATGGCGTAGCGTTTTTCGCGGCCCTACCGTGTCAGGGAGAGTGATGCGATGCATCCGGTCCCGCGTCTGGTTGCTGTGGCCACCGCCGTTCCCGCCTATCCGCTCGATCAGGAAGCGGTGGTCGAGCGGGCCAGGCATCTGTTCGCCGGCGCGGTGGATCTCGATCGGCTGCTGCCGGTCTTTGCCAATAGCGGGATCATCAGGCGCTACTCGTCGGTGCCGCTCGACTGGTTCGAGGAGCCGCATGGCTGGCCGGAGCGCAACCGGCGCTATCTCGCTACCGCGCTCGACCTGCTTGAGAGCGCAACCGGCCGCGTCCTCGACCGCGCCGGCATTGCGGCCGAGGAGATCGGCGCGATCGTCGTCGTTTCGACGACCGGCATCGCCACCCCGAGCCTCGATGCGTTGCTGATCGACCGGATGCGCCTCGCGCCCACGGTGCAACGGCTGCCGATCTTCGGGCTCGGCTGCGCCGGCGGGGTGATCGGCCTCGCCCGCGCCGCGACGATCGCGGCGGCGATGCCCGACAAGGCGGTTCTTTTCCTCGTCGTCGAATTGTGCTCGCTCACCTTCCGCCGCGGCGATTGGGCGAAGAGCAACATCGTCGCCGCCGCGCTGTTCGGCGACGGCGCCGCGGCGGCGCTGCTGCATTGCGGCGGCGCGGGGCCGGCGGTAATCGCCACCGGCGAGCACACCTGGCCGCAAAGTCTCGACATCATGGGCTGGGAGGTCGCCGAGGACGGGCTGAAGCCGGTCTTCTCGCGCGACATTCCGCGGCTCGTCGCCAAGAAGCTGGGCGCGGTCGCACGTGACTTCCTCGGCCATCATGGGTTGACACCAGGCGATATCGACCGCTTCGTCTGCCATCCCGGCGGCCCCAAGGTGATCGATGCCTTGGAGCATGCCTTCGGGCTCGGCCCCGGGGCGCTGGGCGATGCGCGCGCCGTGCTGCGCGACTACGGCAACATGTCCGCCGCGAGTGTGCTCTTCGTGCTCGACCGGATGTTCGCGCTAAACTGGAAACGAGCGCTGATGACCGCCTTGGGTCCCGGTTTCACCGCCGGCTTCGTGGTGCTGAGCAAGGGGTGAGCGTCCTTTACGCCGTACTTGGCTTTGTCGTCTTGCAGCGCGCCGCCGAGCTTGGCTTTGCGGCGAAGAATACCAGCCGGTTGCGGGAAGAGGGCGCGGTCGAGGTCGATGCCCGCTTCTATCCCTGGTTCGTCGTCTTGCATGGCGCCTGGCTCGCCAGCCTGTTTGTGCTGGTGCCGGCGGATGCCGCGCCGTCCTGGCCGCTTCTCGCAATTTTTGCCGTGCTGCAACTCGGCCGGCTGTGGGTTATCGCGACGCTCGGCCGACGCTGGACCACCCGGGTCATCGTGCTGCCCGGCGCGAAGCTGGTGGAGAGCGGGCCTTACCGCTATCTGCGCCACCCCAATTACGCCATCGTTGCCGCCGAGATTGCGGTGCTGCCGCTCGCCTTCGGTGCGATAGCGCTTGCGCTGATCTTTTCAGCCGCCAACCTCGTGCTGATCGCCCGCCGCATCGCGATCGAGGACCGCGCGCTGGCAGGCTGACGACCGGCTTTCATTTCTTCTGGGCAACAGTGCTCTTCGGATTGAGGCTCTGGATGTGCCCGCTCTCGGTGCCGGCCGTCGGGTCGATTACGGCATTGATGAGCGCAGGCTTTCCGGTGGCGAGCGCCTCGCTCAGGGCCTTGGTGAGGCTCGGCGTGTCGGTCACGTGATAGCCGGCCCCGCCGAACGCCTCGATTATCTTGTCGTAGCGTGCGTTGCGGAGGAGGCCGGTCGGCGAGTAGGCGCTGCCGGGCGCGTCGCCGCGGTAGACGCCGTTGTTGTTGAAGATGACCGTGACCACCGGCAGTTCGTAGCGGCAGATCGTCTCCAATTCCATGCCGCTGAACCCAAAGGCGCTGTCGCCCTCGATGGCGACGACGGGTTTGCCGGTGACCGCGGCGGCGCCGATGGCGTAGCCCATGCCGATGCCCATGACACCCCAGGTGCCGCTGTCGAGCCGGTGGCGGGGCTTATCCATGTCGATGATATTGCGGCCAAAATCGAGCGTATTGGCGCCTTCGTTGACGATATAGACATCCGGCTGGGTGGCGAGTGCATTGCGGACGGCACGCAGCGCGGAGGAAAAATTCATCGGGCTCGGATCGGCGTTGAGGCGCGCCGCCATGCGCTCGACATTCTGCTGCTTGCGCTTGCCGATCTCGTCCATCCAGGCCGCCTGGCGCTTGATCTGTCCCGGCTTCAGCGCGGCGTTGAACGCCGAGAATACCGACTTGATGTCGCCGACGACCGGTGCGGCGATCGCCCGGTTGCTGTCGATTTCGGTCGGCGAGATGTCGACCTGGACAAACCGCGTGCTCTCGGACCACAGCGGAGCCCTGCCGTGTGAGAGAAGCCAGTTGAGCCGCGCCCCGACCACCATCACCACGTCAGCGTTGCCGATCGCGTAGGAACGGGCGGCGGCGGCCGATTGCCGATGGTCGTCGGGCAGGAGCCCCTTGGCCATCGACATCGGCAGGAACGGAATGCCCGTCGTCTCGATAAACGACCGGATCTCTTCGTCCGCCCGCGCATAGGCCGCGCCCTTGCCGAGGATCACGAGGGGGCGTTGCGCTGTCGCCAAGAGGTCGATGGCGCGCGCGACCGATGCCGGCGCCGGGGGCTGCGGTGGCGCGGGATCGACGATTTTCACCAGCGACTTCTTCGCGCTCTCCACGTCGAGGGCCGAGCCGAGCACCTCGGAAGTCAGGTCGAGATAGACGCCGCCCGGGCGCCCCGAGACGGCGGCGCGGATCGCCCGCGCAATGCCGATGCCGATGTCTTGCGGACGGTTGATCCGGTAGGCCGCCTTGGCATAGGGCTTTGCCGCACTCAACTGGTCGAGTTCTTCGTAATCGCCCTGCTCGAGATCGACGATCGCACGGTCGCTCGACCCGCTGATCATGATCATCGGGAAACAGTTGGTCGTGGCGTTGGCCAGGGCGACCAACCCGTTGAGGAAGCCGGGGGCCGAGACCGTCATGCAGATGCCCGGCTTCTGGGTCAGATACCCGGCGATCGCGGCCGCGTGCCCGGCCGACTGCTCGTGCCGGAAACCCAGGTAGCGGATGCCCTCCGCCTGCGCCAACCGCAGCAAATCGGTGACC
>JBGPTQ010000177.1:0-5184 GCA_041490725.1 Allostellaceae bacterium
GCCGCCGCCGAGGGTGCGCTCCAATTGCGGCAGCGCGACGTTGACGATCGTCGCATCCGCGGCTTGCATCGCGGTTGCGAGCATCAGGGCCGTCGTCGCCCAGCGTCGATCCGATCCCGGGCGCAAATTCGGTTGGGCCGGCATTTCTTGTCGCGAGCCTCCTACCCCGGTAGGAGTTCTACGCCAAATTGCGGATCGGCGGAATTGATCAGGCTGCCGCCCCGATCAACGTTGCGGCGAACTGGAGCCGCGCGCATCGCCGCTCTCCATCATTTCTTTACGATTTGCTGTCACGCTCGTGCATGCGGAGCGGCGTTGCGCCGGGTCTCTGCCGCACGTGGGAGGTGCCGGTGAATCGAACGATGTTGGTCACCCCGGAGGGGCGGTGGGTATTCCCGGGCAGCAGAGAGTTTCTCGCGGCGCTCGGCGATCCCGATCCCGATTACGATGCCGTAGCCTTTGCGGTCAAAAATCTGGGCTTCATCAAATTTTCGACGATCGAACAGGCGATCGTCGAGATCGAGCTGCACCCGCGCAACGCGGTGCTGCCGGCGCTGCTTGCGGCCCAGCACCGGATACAATCGTCGGATGTCAAACTTTTCCGCATCAAGTATTTCGACACGGCGTGGCATTCCGAGATCACTTCTTCCGGCGAGCAAGCCATCATGCGGCTGTCACAGCTGACAGCACCCGAGTTCTTTGCCCCAGTTCGCCAGAGGTTTGTCGTCGAACCGAAAGACTATGGTCAATTGCTTAACGATCAGACAAACGAACTCCGCTTCATGGCGCAGAAATGGAGAACATCGTTTGGCAGGTTTGACAGCACGGTTATTTCGTTCGCGATCGACCATGGTCTGCTGTCACGGATGATGGTAATCGGCGTCAAGCCGCGCCCGGCGGACCCCGTATATCGGTTTATCGGAGAGGCCCATTCAACTTGGCTCGACCCCAGCTACCACGTCAGCGTCATCGGCGAGCGATTGGAAAATATCCCTGACAAAGATTATGGCGAGTGGGCCTCACAGTTCCACAAAGACGTGGCCAGGACCGGCCAGCCGCGGTTCGATTGCGTCACCGCAGCGATCCAACGGCAGCCAGGGACTTACCGTTCGCGATACGAGCGGCTGGTGTTGCCGTGGACGACGCCTTCCGATGAGATACTGGTCACGGTCTGCAACAGGCGGTTGGCGGAGGAGGGCACGCTGTTGCCATCGTATGCGGAGCCGGAAAGCTCCGCCGCCAAGAACTCGCTAAAGTCTGCGTAAGCTTCGGCCGCCGACAGATATATCAGAAAGACTTCCAGATCCCCGAACGGCGACTCCGGGAACATGATGCCGGGCGTCATGTGCCTGTAGCCGTACCCGGCGGCGATCCCCTTTTCGACGATGATCGGCTGCACCAGGCACATGATCCAGTCGACCGGCCAGCGCGACACCGCGAACGCCCGGCCCAAGCGGCCGACCAGCGGCGACAGCTGCCGATGGCGGTAATCCGGATGAATCCATAGGGACCCGCCCCAGAATACGACGCCGCTTATCGATCTTAGCGCCTGCGTCGCTCCGGCCGTGACGCGACAGGGATGCGGCCGGTCCTTCTTACCGCAGAAAAACAAGCCGACATGGTCTTCAAGCGTCGACTCGGGCCAGTAAAAGACTCGCGCGGCCCAGGTAAGGACAATCTCTCCTGCCTCATTTTCACCGGACAACCAATATGAATTTTCCGGTGAGAGGTCAGTATAATCAGTATCAAACATATTGACCAAGCGGAACCAGCTTCCTTGCTTGACCTGTTGTCGGTTGATATAGAGCAAATCATCGAAGTCGTGACGCAGCCGGAGACGGATTCCCATTTGCCTCACGGCTTTGTCGCCCTCCAGCACGAACCGGGCGAGCAGCGGCGCCGGCCCGTGTTTGATCGTCAACGCGTCGGGCAGACGCAGGTTGTTCTCGGGAACAATGTTCGGGAAATCGAGCGGCATTGTGCGGACCCTGATCGGCGCCGCAGGCGGGCGGGCGACCGGCGGCGACAGTTAATAACCCGTTAAGTGTTTATACAAGATTTAGCGAAAACAGTCAAGAATTGCCTAAAATGCACTATAAAGCATCGGCCTACCATGATAACCGCGACGCGGGCTTCGGTGAGCATTACCGGCGAGCCTCGCCAGCGGCCCTTCACTGACCGAGCCCGGTCCACCACAACACGATTTCGGCCAACGCGACGGCCAACGCGATAAGAAAGCCGACGATCGCGGCCAGCCTCAGCTGAGAGCGCCAGCGCGCGGCGAACGGCGCTCCGGCGGAGACAAACAGCGCCATGACGACCAGGATCAAGGCGGTGAGCAGCCGTTGCCGATCCAGTCCATTCATGTCAGCCATTCCTCGCGGGCTCGCCGGCGCGGCCGCCAGCGGCGGCGATGCCATAGCCGTCGGGGGCCCTTTGCCTGTATCATCGCCCGCCTGCGGCGGGGGCCCGCGCGAGATCGTGCGGCACAGCGGCGCAGCGCCAGGGGGCTGGGTCCGGGAGCGGCAATGAGCGGCAAAGGCGAGCTGACCAAGGAAAAACTCAAACAGGCGGTTTGCGAGGCGATCGATCGCCACGGCAACGCGATCATCGAGCTCGGCGAGAGGATCCTCCATCATCCCGAAACCGGGTTCAACGAGGCCAGGACCTCGGCGCTGGTGGCCGAGCGCATGGCCGCACTCGGTCTGGCGCCGCAAATCGGCCTCGCGCTGACCGGGGTCAAGGGCCGGATCCGGGGCCGCGCGCCCGGGCCGCGCCTCGCCTTGATCGGCGAGCTCGACAGCCTGCGCACCTCGGACCACCCGCTCGCCGACCCGCATACCGGCGCCGCGCATAGCTGCGGCCATAACGCGCAGATCGCCGGCATGCTCGGCGTGGCGATGGGGTTGTCGGCGGTGCAGGCCCAGGATCTCTTGTGCGGCGAAATCGTGTTCTTCGCCGTGCCGGCCGAGGAATTCATCGATGTCGAGGAGCGCCTGAAGCGCCGCGAGCGCGGCGAGATCGAGTTCCTGCTCGGCAAGCCCGAGCTCGTCGCCAAGGGCCATTTCGACGACATCGACATGGCGATGATGATCCATGCCGGCTCGCACGACCAGATGACCAAGCGCTCGTACATCGCCGATTCATCGAACGGCGCGCTGGTCAAAATGGTCCGCTTTATCGGGCGCGCCTCGCATGCCGGCGGCGCGCCGCAGCTCGGCATCAACGCCCTCTCCGCGGCGATGCTCGCGCTCAATGCGATCCATGCGCAGCGCGAGACCTTCTGGGACAAGGACACCGTCCGCATCCATCCGATCATCACCAAGGGCGGCGATGCGGTCAGCGTCATCCCCGCCGAAGTAACGATGGAGACCTTCGTGCGCGGCGGCTCGCGCGAGGCGATAATCGACGCCAACATGAAGGTCGACCGCTGCCTGCGCGCCGGCGCAATGGCGATGGGCGCCGAGGTCGAAATCAACACGATCCCCGGCTACCTGCCGCAACGCAATGACCGGCACCTCGGCGAAATCTTCGGCGCCAATGTCGAGGCGCTGTTCGGCCCGGGCTCATTCGACATCGGCGGCCACCGCACCGGCTCGACCGACATGGGCGACATCGCCCATCTGATGCCGGTCATCCACCCCTATGTCGCCGCCGCGCTCGGCAAGACGCACGGCGCCGATTTCCGCATCACCGAGCCCGAGCACGCCTACCTGACCCCGGCCAAGCTGTTGGCGATGACCGCGATCGACCTCTTGTACGATGACGCCGCGCCGGCCAGGAAGATCATCGCCGAATTCAAGCCGGCGATGAGCAAGGACGAATACCTCGCCTTCGCGCGCGGCCTGTTCAAGACGGAACGGTACGCCGCCGAAGGATGAGGACCGTAGGATGGGCTGAGCGCAGCGAAGCCCATCGGCGTACAGCGGGTCGCAGTGTCATGGGTTTCGCTGCGCTCAACCCATCCTACGCGCTGCACCAAGGCGGCAAGCTGAGAACGCGACTGCCCATCAGCTCCGGCGCAAATGGTCCTCGAAGCTCTTCGCTTCGACAAAGACGCGCGCAACTTCGGGGAACTGCGCCTTGATGGTGCGCTCGATATAGGCGACGGCGCTCTCGATCTGCGCCGCAGAGACCGTGTCGTCGAAATCGAGGCTCAGCGCGACCAGGACCTCGCGCGGCCCGAAATGCATGGTCAGCACCTGGTTGATTCCGACGACACAAGGCGCCGCGGCGGCGATCCGCTCGATCCCGGCGCGCACTTCGGGAAAAACCGCCTCGCCGGTCAGGAGGCTCTGGCTCTCATAGGCGAGAAACCCCGCCGTCACCAGCAGCACCAGCGCGATGCCGAGCGAGGCGACGCCGTCGAGGGCCGGCCAGTCCAGCACATCCGCCAAGCCGATGCCGATCACCGCCAAAACCAGCCCGATCAGGGCCGCGGTATCTTCCAAGAGGACCGCGAAGACGGTCGGGTCCTTGCTGCGGCGTGCCGAGGCGAACCAGCCTGGGGCGACCTGCTGCCGGCGGAATTCGCGAAACGCCACGGTCCAGGAACCGATCTCGAACAGGACCGACAGGCCGAGCACCACATAGTTGACGACGACGTGTTTGACCGGCTCGGGCTCGATCAGCTTGTGGACCCCCTGGATCGCCGAGACCACCGCGCCGACCCCGAAGATCAGAACGGCGACGACGAACACCCAGAAATAGAGCTCCAGCCCGTGGCCGAACGGGTGCTCGGAATCCGCCGGCCGGGCGGCCCGGCGCAGCCCGTACAGCAACAACAGCTCGTTGCCGCTGTCGACCGCGGAATGCACCGCTTCGCTGAACATTGCGGCGCTGCCGGTGATCGCCGCCGCGATCGATTTGCATAGGGCGATCGCGAGATTGCCGGCCAGGGCCGCGATGATGACCTTCAGCGAGGAGGCGTGGGGTTCCATCGCCCTTTATCAAACATTCGAGCGCGATCTGCTATAAGCCCAAGATTGCAGAAGAATGGCTGATCCGATGAAGCTCTACCGCGGCGGTCGCAGCCTCGACGGGGCGGTGGTGACCGTCGACGGCGAGCCGCTCGCGCCGCGCCATGATTTGCGGCATCTCTCGGCGACCGGCTTCGAATGGACCTACGAGGGCGCCGGGCCGGCACAGCTCGCCCTGGCGCTCCTGGCCGACCATCTGGGCGAC
>JBGPTQ010000178.1:0-5173 GCA_041490725.1 Allostellaceae bacterium
ATCGGCGAATTGGTGATGGAGGCGCTGGCGACCCTCGATCAGGTCGCCTACATCCGCTTCGCCTCGGTCTACCGCAATTTCCGCGAGGCCAAGGATTTCGGCGAGTTTGTCGGGCGCATTGCCGCCGATGGCGAGTGAGGCGGCGCCCACTCTCGGCTTTGCGTCAACGTCATTGCGAGGAGCGGAGGGACGAAGCAATCTCGATCCGACTGCGGTTCTTCCCATCGAGATTGCTTCGCTTCGCTCGCAATGACAGCCCCCACATCGGAACGAGCAGACCTCCAGGCGATGCGGGCGGCGCTGGCCCTGGCATGCCGCGGGCTGGGCAACGTCTGGCCCAACCCCGCCGTCGGTTGCGTCATCGTCAAGGACGGCAGGGTGGTGGGCCGCGGCTGGACCCAGCCCGGCGGGCGGCCGCATGGCGAGACCGAGGCGCTGGCCCGCGCCGGACCCGCGGCGCACGGCGCCACCGCCTATGTCACCCTCGAACCGTGTTGCCATTGGGGCCGGACACCGCCCTGCGCGGACGCACTGATCGCCGCGGGTCTGCGCCGGGTCGTCGTTGCTCTCGAAGACCCCGATCCGCGGGTCGCCGGGGGCGGGCTGGCACGTCTGCGCGCCGCCGGGCTGGCGGTCGAGGCCGGGTTGTGCGCGGCGGAAGCCGCCGAGGTCAACGCCGGCTTCCTGCACCGGCTGCGCCTCGGCCGCCCGCTGGTGACGCTGAAGCTGGCGACCTCGCTCGATGGCCGCATCGCGACGCCATCCGGCGAAAGCCGCTGGATCACCGGGGAGCCGGCGCGCGAGCGCGCGCATTTGTTGCGCGCCACCCATGATGCGATCCTGGTCGGCACCGATACGGTCATCGCCGACAACCCGCAATTGACCTGCCGCCTGCCGGGGCTGGGGCACCATTCGCCGGTGCGGGTTGTCATCGATCGACAGTTGCGCGTTCCGCTCGACGCGCGCCTTTTTGCCGAGGCGCGGCAGACCCCGAGCTGGGTGGTGACGCTGGGCTCGGCCGATCCAGCCCGCCAGCAGGCGTTGCGCGAGGCTGGGGTGGTCGTCATCCCCGCCGAGCCCGACAAGGCCGGGCGAATCGATCTCGCCGTGGCGCTCGGCATCCTCGGCGAGCAGGGCCTCACCCGGCTCCTCGTCGAGGGCGGCGGCCGGCTCGCGGCTGCGCTGCTGCGCGCGGGGCTGGTCGATCGGCTGGTGTGGTTTCACGCCCCGCTCCTGCTCGGTGGTGACGGGGTTGCCGCGGTCGCCGCGCTCGGCCTCGACCGATTGGCCGAGGCGCCGGCCTTCGAACGCGTGTCGACCGAAACGGTCGGCGAGGATGTGCTGACGATGTTCCGGGTGCGCGGCGCGCCGCCGCAGCTCGCGGAACCAACGCGCTAGACCAGGCCACCGCCGCTCGAAATCGGTGGCGTCGATCGCCCGGATGTCGGTGTCGAAGAGCCCGCAGTCAGCTTAATGGACGCTTTGATTGATGTGTTCCTGGCGCTGGCGGATGTCGGGCGGCCAGGTGCTCTCGATGAACGAGAGAACGGTCCAAATATCGCCGTCGCTGAGGATGTCCTTGTATGCGGGCATGTCGGTTTCGTAGCCCGGCATCATCCCGGCGGTGCCGTTCTTGGTCATCTCGAAAAGTTGCCTGTCGGAGTGGTGCCAGGTGTGCCCGGCCGCGTCGTGTGGCGGTGCGGGCAGGCGTCCGTTGGACAGGCGGGTGCGCCAATTCGGTTGGCCTTCGAGCTTCGCCCCGTGACACGAGGCGCAGTGTTGCGCATAGACGGCCTCTCCGCGCGCGACGAGGCTCGGGCTATCGGGATCGGGCTTGGCCGGATCGCCGCGCGCGATCATCCACAACACCGATCCGACCCCGAGCAAAATGACGATAGCGGTCCCACCCAGCAGCCATCGTGTCACGGGCCTTTCGTCCGGTCGGATCGCAGGTATTTGACGAGCGCCGCCGCCCCGAGGGCCAGCACAACAATGACGAGGAGCCACAGCAGCCCCGCGCCCCACATCATCCCGCCCATGCCGTCCATCATCCGGTCCATCGTTGTCGGCTCCTGGGATTGGAACTCGTCACAGGGTAATGAAGACGCTCGATTGGCCGTCCGGGCCTATCGCAGAAATCGTGAGCGGACCAGCTTTCTCCCCATACATCCCGGGAGACCCCTCGGGCATGCCCGGCAGCGTGATGCCTTTGATCGCCGGGTGCTCGGCCAGCAGCTTGTTTATCGCCTCGACCGGCACATGCCCGTCGACGACGTAGTCGCCGATAAAGGCGGTATGGCAGCCTTGAAGATCCGACGGGATCCCGGCCTTGCGGCTGATCTCGGCAAGATCGTTGGTCGGCTTGGAGGTGACCGCAAAGCCGCGATGCCGAAGATAGTCGGCGTACCCATCGCAGCAACCACATTCCGGGTTCTTATAGAGCGTTACCGCGACCGTCGCAGCGTGCGCCGGCCCGGTAAACGCGATGGCGGATACGGTAATCAGCAAGGCTCGTCTGGTGATCATGCCTCCCTCCTTCAAATGATCCGGAGGACGGCCATCATGCCGGCCTCCTGGTGGTCGGCAACATGGCAGTGAAACATCCAGTCGCCGGGGTTGTCGGCGACGAAGGCGATTTCGGCGGTTTCGCGCGGCGGCACCAGCACGGTGTCCCGCCACTCGCGCCGTGCGTTCGGTTTGCCGTTGCGGCTGATGATTCGGAAGCTGTGGCCGTGCAGATGCATCGGATGCCACCACGCCGTCTCGTTGCGCAGCGCCAGCACGCAGCTTTGGCCCTTCCGCAACCTGACGAGCGGTGGCATGTCAGGCTGCCCGTCGCCGGTCATCGACATGCCGTTCATCGACCAGCTCGCGCCGCCCCTGCCCATCATGCCCCTGCCCATCATGCCCATGCCACCCATCATCCCTCTGGCGCCCATCATTCCCATGCCGCCCATCATGCCGCCCTGGAGCGCGATCTGATGGCGCTCGGCGGCAGCAAGGTCAGGCTCGGGCAACGGGTTGGCCGGCAGCCTCGGCGGCGCGTCCGGTGGATGCTCTCGGGTTGGCCGGCCAGGTTCGTAGGCAAGATCAACCAGCTTGTAGGCCAGGTCGCCATAGAAATCGTCGACCACTGGGTAGCTCTGCCCCGGCGTACCATCCATGTCGATAATGAGGTCGGCGCGCATCGCCGGTCCGAGCACCAGCCGACCGCCTTCGGGCGTGTGCGGGTCGCAGGGCTGGCCGTCATAGGCAACGACGACCAGCCGGTGTTCCGCGAACCGAAGCCCGACAATCCGGGCGAGCGCGGCGTTGACTACCCGCAATCGGACCCGTTCGCCGGCTTTCACCGATTGGCGTTCGGGAACAAGCCCGTTCAACGTGAGCGTATTGCCGATGCGGCCGGACATTCCGGCTTCCATCCGGTTGCCGAACCCCGAGGCAATTTGCGCGCGGTCATCGAGCCGCCAATCCTCGATGAACCATATCAGGTCGCGATCGACGGCGACCGGCTCGCGTTCCTCGACGATCAGCGCACCGGCAAGGCCGCGCCCAAGCTGTTGCAGCGTGTCGGCGTGCGGGTGATACCAGAAGGTGCCGGCATCAGGTGGCGTGAACTCGTAGGCAAAGCTCTGGCCTGGGCGGATCGGCGGCTGTGTTAAGCCCGGCACGCCGTCCATGCGGTTCGGCAGGCGGATGCCGTGCCAATGGACAGTCGTGTCCTCGCCGAGCTTGTTGGTGACCACGACCCGGACCGGATCGCCTTGGCGGATGCGGAGTTCCGGGCCGGGCACGGTGCCGTTGTAGGACCACACCGCGGTGTCCGGGTAGCCGTCGCCGCTCAGATTGACGACCGCCGGTTGGGCGGTTAGCCGGTATTCCTTGGCGCCGTCATCCGCAAAGCCTCGCTTCAACGGAATGGCCGATCCCAACGCGGCGGCAGCCGCGCCACGCATCAGCGCGCGTCGTGATACTCTCATTCGATAAATCCTCGCGACCGCCGAACGGTTTCAATCGACCGGGAGACCGGTTCAACCCAAAACTGGAAAGTCTCAGGCCGCGAGGATCGGTGGCGAGAGTTCAGGCTCGACGGTCAGTCCGGGGAGCGATGCCGCCGCGAAATCATACGCGATAGTGATCCACAGGAACCGGATCGGCGTCGATACCGGCGCGGTAGGAAGTGCCGGGAGGGTAAGGCAGCCGAGATGATCGATGCAGTTTGGCATGTGGCCGGTGCACGGAGGTTGCGGCCCGGCGCACCCGCCCGCCATGTCGGCGCGCACGCCCATTTGGGTTTCGGCCAGGTTAAACGGCACAAGCTGAACCGTCGCCCCGACGAGGAACGCCAACGCCAAGCAGGCCGTCAGGAGATTTTTCAGGACCGTTGCCATTACCGAGGAGAGATGGGCGCGGGACGAATGCGTTCAAGCGGCTGCGGGTAAGCCGCCGGTTCCCTTCGCTTGCGGCCGCTTGTAAGGTTCGGCTCCCGATGCGCCGAGGAGCCCAACCCACCGATGAGTGTGCCCGAGAAATCGTTCGAGCCCGAGGCCCCCTGCCCGCTCGACGGCGTCCGGGTCGTCGACCTGTCGCGGCTCGTCGCCGGCAACGCGGTCAGCTCGCAACTCGCCGATTTCGGCGCCGAGGTCTTGAAGATCGAGGACCCGCTGAAGGGCGACCCGCTGCGCGCCTGGCAGTCGAAGGGCGTCAGCGTCCATTGGAAGCTCTATGCCCGCAACAAGAAGAGCGTCGCGCTCTCGCTGCGCGACCCGCGCGGGCGCGACTTGCTGCTCGATCTCGCCGCGTCGAGCGAGGTGCTGATCGAGAATTTCCGCCCGGGCACGCTCGAAAAAATCGGGCTCGGACCCGATGTGCTGCATGCCCGCAACCCTGGGCTCGTCATCGTGCGCGTGTCGGGCTGGGGGCAGGACGGGCCCTATCGCGACCGGCCCGGTTTCGGGACCCTCGTTGAGAGCATGTCGGGCTATGCCGCGCGCACCGGGTTTGCCGACCGCGAGCCGGTGTTGCCGCCGACCGCGCTCGCCGACATGGTCGCCGGGCTTTATGGCGCCTTCGCCGTCATGGTCGCGCTGCGCCGGGTCGAGGTCGAGGGCGGCGCCGGGCAAATCATTGATCTTCCATTGCTCGACCCCTTGTTCTCGTTCATCGCACCGAG
>JBGPTQ010000179.1:0-5164 GCA_041490725.1 Allostellaceae bacterium
GCTGAGCGGGCGCACGCCCTCGCGGTCGAGCCCTGCTTCGAGGCCGAGCCGGCGCAGCACCCGGGCCGCGTTCGGGCCCATGTTGATGCCGCCGCCGATTTGGGTCAGCTCGGGCGCCTGTTCGTAGATTTCGACCTCGAACCCGGCCTGGCGCAGCGCCACGGCGGCGGTGAGGCCGCCGAGGCCGCCGCCGATGATGCCGATCTTGAGCGCTGCGCTGGTCATCTGTCCGGCGATTTATTTAGAGTGGCGGGGGCGGCTCAGGCGGCCCAGGAGAACGGCGCGAAATGCCCGTTATTGCCCTGGCCCGCCAGGTCCATGTCGAGGCCGAAAACATGAACATGGGTCTCCTTCGACCGCGCCAAGGCGAGGCGGCGGCTGGCCGGATGCCCGGTATTGTCGAGGTAGTACGGGTCGCCGCTGCGGTTGCGCGAGGCCACCCCTTCGATCTCGAAGGACACCAGCTCCGGGATCGCGGCGCGGCGCGTCAGCCCGGCCATGGTGAATTCGATCGGCTTGAAGGAAACGCCGCGAAAATCGCTGACCAGGTTTTGCCGGATGACCCCAGGCGGACCGCCCGCCTCGCCGCCGGAGATGGCAGAGAGCGCCTGGCGCTGCGCCGGATCGGCCGCCTCGTCGACGATGGCCCCGAAGATCCAGTTGCCGTCCGCCATCACCTTGCCGGAGCGGATCACCAGCGCGAATTTCAAGCCGTCGAGCCGAATCGTCCCGGACCGGCCGTCGTCGATCCGGAACACCATCACCGCCGTGCAGTTGTCGTAGGTCACCGGGGCCTGCGGATTGGTATAGATGCAAGGGCAGAGATAGTCGCAATTGCAGCTTTCCATGTACTCGCCGCGCAGCGACCAATTCTGTTCGGGCATGACTGGCTCCCCTCCCTGGAGATGCCCCGGCATCGCCAGCCAGGGCGTTCGGGCAAGGCTAGTGAGGACGGCGCACTGGCGCAATCATCTCGGGGGTCATCACCATCGGCCGCCTCCCTTGCCCGATCGGCAGTGCGGCGCTATCTTACCGATGTCTTACCTGCGTGCGGGAGGAGTTGATATGGCGATTGCCGACAAGGCCGCGACGACCGTGTCGACCAAGGGACAGGTGATCCTCCCCAAGGCCATCCGGCAGCGGCGCCATTGGGGCCCCGGCACGCGCCTCGTCGTAGAGGATACGCCCGATGGGGTGCTGCTCAGGGCCGCGCCGGTATTTGCGCCGACACGGCCGGAAGATGTCGCCGGAATGCTCGCCTATGACGGCCCGCCAAAGACGCTGGAGGAAATGGAGGCCGGCATAGCGGCCGAAGCGAAGCGGCGCCATGCTGGCGATCGACACTAACCTGATCGTCCGCTATCTGACCGGTGATCACCCCGAGCAGTCCGCGAAAGCGAAGGCACTGATCGACGGCGAGGATTTGTTCGTCTGCACGACCGTGTTGCTGGAAACGGAGTGGGTGCTGCGGAGTGTCTACGGCTACGCCCCGGCCCAACTCGCACGGGCGCTCCGGGCGTTCGCGGGATTGCCGCGCGTCACCCTGGAGGACCCGGCCCTGGCAGCCAAAGCATTGGACTGGATGGACAGCGGGATGGATTTCGCGGACGCGCTGCACCTGGCCAAGGCCGAAGGCTGCGAGGCATTTATCAGTTTTGACCAGCGCTTCGCGGTGGCCGCCAATGCTGTGAGCGAGGTGAAGGTGCGGGCGCCTTAACGCGCCAACTGCGCGAGCCGCTCAACTCGAAGTTCGAAGCGCTCTTAACCGAATCGGAGGGAGAAATGCCGGAAACCCTGAAGCGAAGCCACATCAAGCGCGAGACGGCGCAGGCCCGCGCCTATTCGCAGGCGGTCGTAACCGAAGGCGGCCGTACGATCTGGCTCGCCGGGCAGGTGGCGATCGAGGATTCGTCGGGGCGCTCGCTCGCCGCCGATTTCGACGGCCAGGTGCGAGAGGTGTTCGCGCGGCTCGGTCGGACCCTCGCGGAGGCCGGCGCGAGCCTTGCCGACATGGTGACGATGACCGTGTTCATCACCGATGCGCGGCTCGGCGACCGCTTCACCCAGCTCCGCCGAGAGATCTTCGCCGACGATTTCCCGGCGAGCGCCTTGATCACCGTCGCCGGCCTCGCGCGGCCGGAGATGCTGGTCGAGGTGCAGGGGGTCGCGGTCGCCCGGTGAAGCTGGGTCAGCGCGGGCGGTCGCCGGCGAGGGTCACCCGGTGCATGACCCGGCGGAAGCCATGATAGTCGTTGATCGGGTTGTGCTGGGCGCAGCGATTGTCCCAGAACGCGAGCGAGCCCACTTCCCAGCGAAAGCGGCAGGTGAATTCCGGCCGGGTCAGATGCGCGAACAGAAAATCGAGGAGCGGCGCGCTTTCCGCCTCGGTCATGTCGCGGAACCGCACGGTGTGGCCGCCATTGACGTAGAGCGCCTTGCGGCCGGTCTCGGCATGGGTGCGCACGACCGGGTGCAGGGCCTCATATTCGCTGGCGGCGTCGGTGCGGGCGCGCTCGCGCATGCGGTCCTCGCGCGTCTTGGTGACATCGGCCTTGGCCGAGGAATTGACCGCGACGAGGCCGTCGAGCAGCTGCCGCATGCCGGCGGACAGGGCCTCGTAGGCCAGATACATGTTGGCGAACAGGGTGTCGCCGCCAAAGGGCGGCACCTCGCGCGCGATCAGCATCGTGCCCATCGGCGGGATTTCGAGATAGGTCGTGTCGCTGTGCCACAGGCCGCCGAAATTGACCCGCTCGTGCGCCAGCTTGACGACCGGGGTGATCTCGGGAAACCCGTCGATCCCCTTGACGAACGGGTACTCGATCGGCTCGCCGAAGCGCCGGGCGAAGGCGAGGAACCGCGCCGGCGGCAGGCTCTGGCCGCGGAAGAAGATGACGAGGTGGTCGAGCCAGGCGCGCCGGATCAGGGCGATCGTGTCGTCGCCCAACTCGCCCGCCAGATCGACGCCCGAGATCTCCGCGCCGATCGCCCCGGCGAGGGGATGGATGTGAAGCGAATTCCTTCTCATGGCCTCTCGAACCTCCGCTCAACCGGCGGCGCTACAACAACACCTTGCGCGGTCTGGCGAGCCTGCCCGTCCGCCTCGGGCCGGCTTGAAGCATCACCGGCGAGGCTGATTGCGGCTGCTTGCGCCGGCCGGGGCTGCCGAACATACTCCGGCGAATTGGGCACGTGGAGAAAGACCGTGGCGATCGGCGAGTCGCGCCGTGGCAAGCGCATCCCGGTGCGGTTCTGGGGCACCCGCGGTTCGCTGCCGGCGCCGCTGGGGTACAGCGCGGTGCGGGCGAAAATCCGCGACGCGCTGCTCGCCGCACGCGGCCGCAACCTGACCACCGCCGAGGCGATCGACGGCTTTATCGACCGCGAGCTGCCGTTCTCGGTCAGCGGCACCTTTGGCGGCAACACCAGCTGCATCGAGATCGTCACCGGCGGGGACGAGCATCTCTTATGCGATCTGGGCACCGGGCTGCGCGAGTTCGGCAATCACATCCTCGCTCGGGACGGACCGGACCGCCCGCAATGCTTCAATGTGTTTCTCTCGCATATGCACTGGGACCACATCATGGGGTTCCCGCTCTTCGCGCCGGCGTACATCGCAGGCAACCGGATCCGCATCCACGGCTGCCACAAGAATTTGCGCGAGGCGCTGCTGGGCCAGCACTCGGTGCCGTACTTTCCCGTGCCGTTCGAGTTTCTCGGCGCGACGATCGAGTTTGTCGAACTGGAGCCCGGAATCGAGTATCAGGTCGCCGGGTTTTCGGTAACCGCCTTCAAGCAGTTTCACACCGGCGATTCCTATGGCTACCGCTTTTCGCGCGGCGGCAAGTCGATCGTCTACTCGACGGACTGCGAGCACAAAGCCCCGATATTGGACGCCTCCTACCCGTTCGTCGAATTCTTCCGGGACGCCGATCTGTTGATCTTCGACGCGATGTACTCACTGGCGGAATTGGTCTCGGTAAAGGAGGATTGGGGACACTCCAGCAACATCATCGCCGTCGAACTGGCGCAATTGGCGCGGGTCCGCCGGCTGGCGCTGTTTCATCACGAGCCCGCCTCAGACGATGCCAGGATCGAACGGGTGCTCGGCGAGACGATCCGCTACGAGGAAATCAGCCGCGACGGCCACAAGGTCGAGGTGATCTCCGCTTATGATGGTCTCGAGCTCGCCGTGTGACGCGCGGCCTTAGCGGTCCGGTTGCTGCAGGAAGTCGATCAGCAACTCGCTGACGACCTCGGGCTGCTCCTGCTGGACCCAGTGGCCGGCGCCGTCGATCAGGTGGCAGCCCTGCATCCGCGTGCACACGCTTGCCTGCATCCGTTCGAAGCTGCCGGGCCTCTGATAGACACCCCAGTCGCTCGTTCCGGAGACGAAAAGCGAGGGCACATCAATGGTTCGACCTGAAAACAGCTGTAGCTCGGAATCGTAGCGACCTCCGGTCCGCGCGCGATACCAATTGAGGCCGCCCTGAAACCCGTTGCGCTCGTATTCGGCGGCATAGACGGCGAGCTCACTGTCGGGCAGCCATTTGCAGCCGGCGATCACGGCGGCGGACGGCATCTCCTTGGCCACGGCTGCCGGCATGTCGTCGGCCAGATCCATGATGTAGTAGGTCGGCATTTTGGCCAGCTCATCGGCGCTCCACGATTGGAGCCGGTGCGGGCGGTTCTGCTTCCAATCCGCGCTCTTGTGGTGGAAATAAGCGCGCAGGAAGGCGTGAACACCCTGCGGGCAATGCCACATCTCGGCATTGGCCGGGCGCGTCGAATAGTACCATTGGTAGTGCTTGCGCGGCCGTGCCAGCGCCGCCAGCGCCTCGTGGATGCTCGGGCCGGTTAGCGGGGGCGGCGGGTTCCTGCCGGTATCGAAGGACAATTCGGGCGGCCCGGCGAAGGGCGCGCTCATCAGCGCGACCGAGCGGAATACATCGGGTCGCACCACGGCGCACCACGCCGCAACCGAGGCACCGAAATCGTGTCCCACGACCGCGGCGACCGAGCGGTAGCCCAATGAAGCGACCAATCCCAACGCGTCTCTGACCGCGTTGAGCAGGCGAAATTGGGCCAAGTCTCCATCGTAATCAGCGTCCCACCCGGTGGTGCGCCCATATCCGCGCTGGTCGGGCGCGACGACATGGAACCC
>JBGPTQ010000180.1:0-5161 GCA_041490725.1 Allostellaceae bacterium
CAGATTCGCTCCGCATGTGACGATGGCGCGGCTGCGCGATCCGGTGCTCGACATGCTCGGCCATTTCCTTGCCGCGCACGCGCAATTCCGCACCGACCCGCTGCCGGTCGAGCATTTCAGCTTGGTGGCCAGCTTTCCGACAAAGGCAGGCTCGGTCTACGAGGACCAGGCCGACTACAAGCTGATGGGGTGATAGTAGGCTGAAGTGGCAGATCTGTAGGATGGGTTGAGCAACGCGAAACCCATCATGCGCGCGGCGAGACGAGATGGGTTTCGCTACGCTCAACCCATCCTACGATCTACGGTCCGGGCGCACGTCGCGAAGGGGGAACGGGATGGCATATTGGCTGCTCAAATCCGAACCGGCGAAATATTCCTGGGACCGGATGGTCGCCGACGGCCGCACCCATTGGGACGGCGTGCGCAATTTCCAGGCGGCAAACAACCTGCGGGCAATGAAGAGCGGCGACCGCGCCTTCTTCTATCATTCCAACGAGGGCAAGGAGATCGTCGGCATCGTCGAAATCGTGCGGACATTCTATCCCGACGCGAGCGATCCGAGCGGCAAGTTCGGCATGGTCGACGTCGCCCCGGTGATGCCGGTGAAGCGGCCCATCGGACTCGCCGAGATGAAGGGGGTGCCCGAGCTCGCCGGTATGTCGCTGCTGCGCCAGTCGCGCCTTTCGGTATGCCCGGTCAGCGAGGCGGAATGGGCGACGGTTTGCCGTTTGGCGGGCGTCGCCGGGTAGGTGCCTGTGCCGCCGGCCCGACCTGCGCTGGTCCGCCGCTTCAAAACCTCACCCGTTCGGCGTACACTCTGTCGCCATTTAAGATATCCGGGCGAGCCGCACCGCCGCCAATAATCTCGGGAGCAAGGGAATGTCGGAACAGATCGATGTGTCTGAGGCTGAGATTGCGGTCCATTGGCAGGAAGAGAAAAAATATGATCCTGCGCCAAAGTTTATCGCCCAGGCCAATCTAACCGACAAAAACGTCTACGAACGGTTCGCGCTCGACAAGTTTCCCGAATGCTTCAACGAGTATGCCGCTCTGCTGGATTGGGACAAACACTGGGACACAACGCTCGACACCAGCAATGCTCCGTTCTGGAGGTGGTATGTCGGCGGCCGGATCAACGCCAGCTACAATTGCGTCGATCGCCATCTGGCAAAGAACAAGAACAAGACCGCCATCCATTTCGTCCCGGAACTGGAAAGCGAAGCGATCCAGCACATCACCTATCAAGAGCTGTATGTCCGGGTCAATGAGTTCGCCGCCCTGCTCAAGGATTTCTGCGGGCTGAAGGCGGGCGATCGCGCGACCTTGCACATGCCGATGGTCGCCGAGTTGGCGATCGCGATGTTGGCTTGCGCCCGGCTCGGCATCATTCACTCGCAGGTGTTCAGCGGGTTCAGCGGCAAGGCCTGCGCCGACCGGATCGTCGATTCCCAGAGCCGCGTGCTGATCACGATGGATTCCTACTACCGCAACGGCAGCTTGCAAGACCAGAAGGAAAAGGCCGACATCGCAGCCGAGGATGCGGCAGCGCAGGGCCACGCGGTCGAGAAGGTGCTGATCTGGCAGCGCCATCCGGGAAAATACTCGAGCGCGCACCCGGTGGTGAAGGGCCGCGATCACGTCATCAACGAATTGCTCAAGGATTATCGCGGCAAGCGGGTCGCGCCGGTGGCGATGCCGGCGGAAGCGCCGCTGTTCCTCATGTACACCAGCGGAACGACCGGCAAGCCGAAGGGGTGCCAGCACAGCACCGGCGGGTATCTGGCCTATGTCGCCGGCACCTCGAAGTACATCCAGGACATCCACCCGGAGGACGTGTACTGGTGCATGGCGGATATCGGCTGGATCACCGGGCATTCGTACATCGTCTATGGACCGCTGGCGCTTGGCGCGTCCTCGGTCATTTACGAGGGTGTGCCGACCTACCCCGATGCCGGTCGGCCGTGGCGGATCGCCGAAGAGCTCGACGTCAACATCTTTCACACCTCGCCGACCGCGATCCGCGCATTGCGCCGGGCCGGGCCCGACGAGCCGAACAACTACAGCTACAGCTTCAAGCACATGACGACGGTCGGCGAGCCGATCGAGCCCGAGGTCTGGCGCTGGTACCACAGCGTGGTCGGCAAGGGCGAGGCGGTGATCGTCGATACCTGGTGGCAAACCGAAAACGGCGGCTTTCTGTGCAGCACGGTGCCGGCGCTCGGGGCGATGAAGCCGGGAAGCGCCGGCCCAGGCGTTCCGGGCATCCACCCGGTGATCTACGATGAGGACGGCAACGAGATCCCAAAGGGCGCCGGCCGGGCCGGAAATATCTGCATCCAAAATCCCTGGCCCGGCATTTTCCAAACGATCTGGGGCGATCCCGACCGCTTCGTTGCGCAGTACTACGCGCGCTACTGCAAGGACAAAAGCAGCAAGGATTGGCGCGACTGGCCCTATTTCGCCGGCGACGGGGCGGTAGAGGCCGCCGATGGCTATTATCGCATCCTCGGCCGGATCGACGACGTGATCAACGTCGCCGGCCACCGCCTCGGCACCAAGGAGATCGAATCGGCGGCTCTGACCGTCCCCGAGGTCGTCGAGGCCGCGGTGGTGCCGGTCGCCGATGCGATCAAGGGCCGGGTTCCCGATCTCTATGTCGCGCTGAAAACCGGCTTGCAGGCGAGCCCGGAGCTGCATAAGCGCATCTCCGATGCCATCGTCACGGAGATCGGCCCGATCGCGCGTCCGGCGCATGTCTGGATCGTGCCCGACATGCCGAAGACCCGTTCCGGCAAGATCATGCGCCGGGTTCTGGCGGCAATATCGAGCGGCCAGGAAGCGGGCGATGTGTCAACCCTCGCCAACCCCGAGATCGTCGAAGAGCTGCGCCGGATGGTGACGCCCTGACTCGGCCGGGCGATTGGGCGACCGGTCGACAAGGGTGAACCGCACGGAGGCGTGATGCAGGCCAAGAACCCGTCTTTGGCAAGGTCTTTACGCAAAACAACGAAGGCGAACCTCATCGAAGATGAAGCTGAAGGTCAGGCGCTCTTTGAAATGGCGAATCTGCGCCCGGAGCGGACAGGGCTGCCGTTTGTCGTGTTCATCTCGCAAAAGGGCGGCGCTCGGCATGATGTCCGAGTGAAAATTGCCCATGGCGCCAAGGTCAGACCCTCTGAGATGGCCACCGTTTCCGTACGCCCAAAGGTCCGCGTGATCCGGGGGGTGCTCGATCCCGACGATTTGGCTCTGTTGACCGAGTGGATCGAACTCAATAAGGACGTGCTGATCGATTATTGGAACGGAGAGATCGAATACTCCGAAGATGCGATCGGCACCCTCAGGCCGCTCCGCTCGGAGTGACATCGTAATCGTAGTAGGATGGGTTGAGCAGCGCGAAACCCATCAACACCTCTGGCCCATGCGCATTGATGGGTTTCGCTACGCTCAACCCATCCTACAATTTCTCGGTTTCGCACGATTGTGCGGCAATGGCAAAAAGCTTGGCTACGCGTCGCGCCGGGTCAGCTCGATATAGCCGAAGGCGTCGATGCGGGCGTCGAAGAGGCGGCTGACCACGGTCGAGGTCTCGTCCTCGACGATGACCGCGGGGCCGGGAATGACGGCGCCCGGCGCGAGCGCAGCGCGCTCGTATATTCCCACCTCGATAAAATCGGCGCTGTCGGGATCGAACACCGCGCGGCGCCGCGCCGGCGCCGGGTGCGAGGGCGATGGCAGAGGCGGAGCATCGCCATCCTCCTGCGGCACCGGCCCGCTCAACAGCAAGACCCAGCTCAACACCTCGACCTCGACCCCGGGAATGACCCGGCTGTAGAGCGCACGATAGGCGGCCTCGAAGGCCGCGAGGAGCGCCGCGGCATCCTCGGCGCGATAGGGGCGGGCCGGCACCGGCACGGCAATCTCGTGGCCCTGGCCGCGATAGCGCATGAAGGCCGAGCGGCTCTCGCTGAGCGGCGCGTGCGGTTCGCCGCGCCGGACGATCGCCTCGGCCTCCGCGCGCATCGCCGCCAGCAATGTGTTGGCGGCGTCGGCATCGAAGGCGTCGAGCCGCTGCAATTGCGAGCGCACGATCTCGTAGGCGATCGGCGCGCGCAGAAACCCGACCGCCGAGCCGACCCCGGCGTTCGAGGGCACCAGCACCCGGTCGAGGCCGAGCTTGTCGGCCATCCGCGCGGCATGGAGCGGCGCGGCGCCGCCAAAAGCCACCAGGGTGCGGCCGCGCGCGTCCTTGCCGCTCTCGATGGCGTGGACACGGGCGGCGTTGGCCATGTTCTCGTCGACGATCTCGCTGACCCCGAAGGCGGCGAGCGACAATGCGAGAGCGAGCGGGTCGGCCATTTCGCGCTGCATCGCCGCCTCGGCGGCATCGCGGTCGAGCGCCATGCGGCCGCCGGAGAACCCCGCCGGGTCGATGCGGCCAAGCAGCAAATCTGCGTCGGTCACGGTGGGCGCGGTGCCGCCGCGGCCATAGCAGGCCGGGCCCGGATCGGCGCCGGCGCTGTCGGGGCCGACGGTGATCCGCTGCAACCGGTCGACCCGCGCGATCGAGCCGCCGCCGGCGCCGATCTCGACCATCTCGATCACTGGAATGCGCAATGGCAGGCCGCTCCCCTTCTTGAAGCGATAGATGCGCGCGACCTCGAAGGCGCGGCTGGTCTGCGGCCGGAGTTCGTCGATCAGGCAGATCTTGGCGGTGGTCCCGCCCATGTCGTAGGACAAGACCTTGTCGAGCCCGCATTGCCGGGCAATGTGGCTGGCGAAGATCGCGCCGCCGGCAGGACCGGATTCGACGAGCCGCACCGGAAAGCGGATCGCCGTCCCGACCGTGGTCAAGCCGCCGCCCGACAGCATCAGAAAGAGCGGGCAGCCAAATCCTTGCGCGCGCAGCAAGGCTTCGAGATTGGCGAGATAGCGCCCGATCATCGGTTGGACATAGGCGTTGGCGCAGGCGGTCGAGAAGCGCTCGTATTCGCGCATCTCGGGCGAGACCTCGCAAGACAGGGTCAAGGTCACGCCGGGCAGGCGCGCGGCGAGGATGTCGCGGGTGCGCTGTTCGTGCGCCGGGTTGGTGAAGCTGTGCAGAAAGCCGATCGCGATGCTCTCGATCCCTGATGCGGCGAAGCGCTCGGCGAGAATTTCG
>JBGPTQ010000181.1:0-5152 GCA_041490725.1 Allostellaceae bacterium
AACCGCGTCGGTTGCTCGACCGGCAGGTCGGCCGGCTTGGCACCCTTCAGGATCTTGTCGACGAAAGCCGCAGCCCTCCGGTAAGGGTCGGATCCCCAGGAATAACTCATCAGCCCGCCTTCTTCGACGAATCCGCGACTGGTAGAAACCGCCGGTATTCGGTACCTCAGCGCCAGCTCGGCGGCGCGCTTGGTCGGCAGGCTGGCCTGGACGAGGACGGCATCCGGTCGCTCTTTGTCAAATGCCGGAAAAGCCGCCTCGAGGTCGTCGGCGCTGTGGATCATTATTGCATCGATCGTCGTCCCGGTGGCGGCGCCGGCCAGCCGGATTTGTTCGAGAAACGGCTTAGAAAAGGGGTCGGGGGCATTGGCCAGTGCAGCGACGCGTCGAGCCGACGGCACCATGTCTCGGATCAGTTCGACGCTTTTGCCTGCCAGTTCGGCGCCCACGCCGGCCATGCCGGTGACATTTCCGCCCGGCCGGGCGAGGCTCTGGACGAGGCCGGTTTCGACCGGGTTTCCGGCGAGCGCCATGACGATCGGAATTTCGCTCGTCGCCTGCTTTGCCGCACGTGCGGCCGGTGTGAACCAGGTCACGATGATATCGACTTTGAGATGCACCAGCTCCGCCGCCAATTCGGGAAGGCGGCTTGCCTGTCCTTCGTCCGATCGAAACTCGAAGCGAATGTTTTGCCCCTCGACGAAACCCAGCTGGAGCAGCGCCTCCCGAAACACCCGCCAGAATTCTTGCCAACCGGGAGAGCCAACCACCAGTACGCCGATGGTTGGCACTTTCGCCTGCTGCGCGGCACCGGCGAGCGGCCAAAAGGCCGCCGCGCCGCCGAGAAGGTCGAGGAAGTCGCGCCGCCTCATCGGGTTCGCCTTCCCATCAACTCACTTTAAATCTGCTCTACCATCGTGTGAATCGCGGCGTCCACGCCAGCTAATTCACCGCGAAGCAATAGAACAACCCGTCGCCGCCGGTGCTGCGCAGATCGGCCTGGCTGCAGCCGCCATCGGGGCCGCGCGAGGGGTGCGAGGAATTCCACGAATGCATTGCGTCATCGTCGCGCGGGCCCTGCCGGTCGATATGGCCGAGCATCGCCGAGCCTTGCGTGCTGCTTGTCCAGTTTTTGCAGGTCCGGTCTTCGCCGGCGGGAAATGTTGTGCCGTCCGGCTTGGCGCCGGTCAGGGCGTCGTGCCGGTTGGGCTTGTCGCCGAAGCCGTTGACCACCTCGCCCTTCTCGCTCAGCGCGGTCGCTTTGGTCAGGTTGTTGGCGCCGTGCAGCTCGTCGACATTCTTGGCGACGACGACCCCCTTGGCGTTCTGCCAGGGGCCATGCCCGATGCGGTCGCGGGCATTGACGGCGGGCTGGCTGCCAGCCTCCTGGGTGCCGAGATAGGCGTGCCAGGTTCGGTTGCCAGCACCCGCGGCTTGCGCCAGCTCCTGGCAATGGCGATCCGCCCCGGCGAGCCCACCGAGGTCGGCTCCCTTGCCCGCGCCGGCACTCGTCACGAAGAAGCTCATATTGGCCTGCTGAGCATTGAGGTCGGAGCTGAAGCCGAGCGACAGCAGCGCCGCCGCTGCCCAAATCGACGATCGCAAACACGCGTTCATGGCACTCTCCCTTTGATTACGGTCGGGCCGCCACCGGGCCCTTCAACACCTGGCCGGCGAAATTGCCGGTCGACTCGCCGTTCTCGAAGGCGACCGCGCCATTGACGATCGTCGCGGCGATCCCCTCGGCCTTCTGCACGAGGCGCCGCGCGCCGCCCGGCAGATCCTCTTCGACGGTCGGCAGGCGCGGCCGGATGCGCGCTTCGTTGAACACCACGAGGTCGGCGGCATAGCCCCTGCGGATGAGGCCGCGGTCCGGGAGTTCCCAGGCCGAGGCATTGTCGAAGGTCAGCATGCGCACGGCCTCTTCGAGGGTGAACTCTTCGCGCTTGCGCACCCAATAGCTCAGCAGGTGCGTCTGCAACGACGACCCCATCTCCTGGCACACATGAGCGCCCGAATCGGAGAAGGTCGCCAGGCTGCGCGGATGCTTGAGCAGGCCAAGCACGTCGTCGGGCGACTCGTTGACCAGCGGCTGGACAAAGACGCGGTTGTCGTTGTCGAGCGCGAGATCGATGATCACCTCGACCGGGTGCTTGTTCTGCTGCCGCGCGAGGTCGGCGACGCTCGGGTCGTCCCAATCGACGTCGAACATCGGAAAGAGGTTGGCGTAATCCGGCTTCCTCGGATCGGTGGTGGCGGCGCCGCCGCCCTGCAGCTCGGCGCCCTTCGGCTTCATCAGGGCTTCCTCGGCGACGAGTTGCCGGCGCACTTCCGGATCGGCGAGCCGGTGCTTCTGCTCGGCGAGCGGCAGCGCGCGGATCGCTTTCCAGCCCGGCAATGTGTCGAACGGCAGGTAGGATCTGAGCGAGAAGATCGCGTTGATCGAGCGGGTCGTTGCCTGGCCCCAGACGCGTCCGCCGGCCGCGACCGTCTCGTCCATCCAGCGCATCTGATAGTCCCACGGGTTCGGGTCGACGCCCTGCTTTGTCGCCAGCGTGCCGAACATGATCGGCCGCCCGCTCTCAAGCGCGACCTGGCGCAGTCGGTCCAGAAAGACGCGCTGAGCCTCTCCGCCCGAAATATCGGGGCCGATCTGGAAGATGCCGGAATCGAGCGCCGCCATCGCGCCGACCAGGCGGTCGATCTCTTCCCACGCCGCGATGCGGCTGGCGACCGGCGACCCGTCCGGGGTGATGTGCGTCGAGGCGCGCGAGGTCGAGAACCCCATCGCGCCGCAACGGATCGCCTCGGTGACGGCGTTCGCCATGACCCGCAGATCGTCCTCGGTGGCGCGCTCAGTGAGCGCACGCCGCCCCATCGCGTACATGCGCAGCGCCGAATGGCCGATATACATGCCGTAATTGAGCGCCTTCGGCAGGCGCTCGACATTGGCGAGATACTCGGGGAAGGTCTCCCAGTTCCACTCGATGCCGGCCAGCATCGCCTCGGTCGGGATATCCTCGACCGCGGTGAGACACCGCGCGAACCATTCGCGGTCGGCCGGCTTGCAGGGCGCCAGCGCGAAGCCGCAATTCCCCATGATGACGCTGGTGACGCCATGCCAGCACGAGCAGCTGCCGATCGGGTCCCAGGCCACCTGCGCGTCCATATGGGTGTGGCCGTCGATAAACCCGGGCGCGACGATCAGCCCCTCGGCGTCGATGGTGCGCTCGGCCGGGGCGCGGATGCGGCCGATCTCGACGATATGCCCGCCCGCGACGCCGACATCGGCGCGATAGCGCGGCATGCCCGAGCCGTCCACCACGGTGCCGTTCTTGATCAGCAGGTCGAGCGCCATCACCAATCTCCTGATAGCCAAATTACTTGATAAACTGCGGGGAGCTTCGGAGCATCGTGAGGCGGCTGTCAACCGCGCATAGCTCAAACCTTGGGAGAGGAACCGATGGCAAAGGGCATCCTGATCGCGGCGATGGATTTCTCGGCCGCGCCCGAAGACGAGTTTCACGACTGGTACGATCTCGAGCACATCCCGGAGCGGCTGCGCATCAAGGGCTTCATCAACGCGCAGCGCTGGATCGCCGCCGACAATCCGAAGGTGTCGCTGGCGACCTATGACCTCGACGAGGTCGGCGTACTCAAAAGCCCGCCCTATGCGGCGATCGCCGGCGCCAATTCGTCGCCCTGGACCAAGCGCACCGCCCGCTTTAGGAAGGGGCTGCTGCGCTTTGAGGGCGAGCAGCTGTTCCCCGGCGACAAAACGGCGCCCGAGGGTGCCGCCGCGGTGCTGCTGATCGGGATGAATGTCGCGCCCGAGCACGAGAGCGAATTCAACGAATGGTACAACACCGAGCACATTCCGGCATTGGGGTCGGTGCCGGGGACCCTGTGCGCCCGGCGCTACCGCGGCACAGGTGCGACCCAGCGCTATGTCGCGCTCTATCACCTGGCTTCGCCCGATGTGGTGCGTTCGGCGGCCTGGAAAACCGCCGCCAACACGCCGTGGACCGAGAAGATGCGGCCGCATTTCCGCGACCATCTGCGCTTCGAGTGCCGGCGCTATATGCGGGCTCAGTAAGGGACCGGGGCGGATGGGCGCGCCTGGTTCTATCGCACCGGCACAATCGGCATCTGACGATTGCCCGGGTCGGCAAAGCAGAGGAAGATCGTAGAGTCAGATTGAGGGAGAACGTTCATGTTGAAGAAAATTGCGCTGGCTGCGTTCCTGGTGCTGTGTGCGGCGCCGGCGATGGCACAGACGAAGGCGGCGATTCAGAAGCTTGCCGACGGCTGGGCTGCCGCATTCAACAAGGGCGACACCGCCGCGGTCACCGCGAGGTATACCGAAGATGCCTATGTGCTGCCCGACCATGGCGAGATGGTGCACGGACGCGCCGCCATCGACGCGTTGTGGAAGAACGAGATACAGCAGGTCGGCGACGTCACGCTCAAGGTGATCGATGTGCTGCCGCTCGGCCCTAATGCGGCGCGCGAGATCGGAACCTACACTTTGAAGACCAAAAGCCAGCCGCCGAAGGATGCCTCCGGCAAATATGTTGTCGTCTGGCGCAAAATCGGCGGTAAGTGGCTACTCGCGACCGACATCTGGAACGAGAACAAATAGTCGCGACCACACTCGGGGCGGAAGGCACGCATGGCAAACACTTATCGGGTCGCGGTCATTGCCGGGGACGGCATCGGGCGCGAGGTGGTGCCCGAGGGCATCGCGGCCATGGAGGCGGCGGCGCGGCGCTATGGCTTCGCATTCGAATGGCGCGAATTCGATTGGAGCTGCGAGACCTATGCCAAGACCGGACGGATGATGCCGGTGGACGGGATCGACCAGCTACGCCCATTCGATGCGGTGTTTTTGGGCGCCGTCGGCTACCCGGGGGTGCCCGACCATGTATCGCTGTGGGGCCTCTTGATCCCGCTCAGGCGCAGCTTTCAGCAATACATCAATCTGCGCCCGGTGAGGCTCCTGGCCGGGGTCGACACGCCGCTCAAGGGCCGCGCGCCGGGCGACATAGATTTCTACGTCGTGCGCGAGAACAACGAGGGCGAATACTCGGAAATCGGCGGCCGGCTCTATGCCGGCACCGAATACGAGATGGCGATGCAGCAAACGGTGTTC
>JBGPTQ010000182.1:0-5136 GCA_041490725.1 Allostellaceae bacterium
CGGAGGGGACCGAGATGGTGATGCCGGGGGACAACATCACGATGGAGGTCGAGCTGTTGGTGCCGATCGCGATGGATGAGGGCTTGCGCTTCGCGATCCGCGAGGGCGGCCGCACCGTCGGCGCCGGCGTCGTCGCCAAGATCTTGAAGTAAGGCCGCCAAACGGGTCGCTGCAATACGATACTGCGTCCTTCGAGACGGCGCTTCGCGCCTCCTCAGGATGACGTAAATCGGTGATGGTATTGAGAAAGAACGTCATCCTGAGGAGCCCGCGCAGCGGGCGTCTCGAAGGACGCACGGCATCGATCCAGCGGCAATGATAGGAGTGTAGCTCAACTGGTAGAGCACCGGTCTCCAAAACCGGGGGTTGGGGGTTCGAGCCCCTCCACTCCTGCCAGGCCCGCGCCCCGGCGTGGGATGGCTGCCGTTGACCGGGAAGCCGTCCCGACGCGGCGCATCGCCGCGCGATGTCCTCACCCCTATATAACGTGTATGATGTTGCTGTCTGCCGTGGCCGATGAGGTTGATTTGATCTGACATGGCCAAGACCAACGCCGCCGAATTCGTTCAGCAGGTTCGCCAGGAGTTGGCCCGGGTTACCTGGCCGACCCGCAAGGAGACCACGGTCACGACGGCGATGGTGTTCGTGATGGTATTCATCGCCGCGGCTTTCTTCTTTGTGGTCGATCAGGTGCTGTCCTATGGCGTGCGGGTGCTTTTCGGGCTGGGGCAGTAGCTGGAGCATTGAGGTATGGCGAGCCGCTGGTATGTGATCCACGTCTATTCCGGCTTCGAGAAGAAGGTGGCGGCCGCGATCCACGAGCAGGCTGGGCAGAAGGGCCTGGGCGAACGCTTTGAGGAGATCCTGGTGCCGACCGAGGAGGTCGTCGAGGTGAAGCGCGGCGCCAAGGTCAGCTCGGAGCGCAAGTTTTTCCCCGGCTATGTGCTGATCAAGATGGACCTCAACGACGAGACCTGGCACCTCGTCAAGAATACCGCCAAGGTCACCGGCTTTCTTGGCGGGCGTGGCCGGCCGACGCCGATCAGCGAAAACGAGGCGGCGCGGATCATGCGCCAGGTCCAGGAGGGGATCGAACGGCCCAAGCCCTCGATCATCTTCGAGATCGGCGAGCAGGTGCGCGTGTCGGACGGGCCGTTCACCTCGTTCAACGGCACCGTCGAGGAGGTCGACGAGGAGAAGTCGCGGATCAAGGTCGCGGTGTCGATCTTTGGCCGGGCGACCCCGGTCGAGCTCGAGTACTCGCAGGTCGAGAAGGTCTGAGCGCCGGTTCTCGGTCAGCGGACATCTGGGGATAGGTCATGGCAAAAAAAATCGTCGGAATGATCAAGTTGCAGGTGCCGGCGGGCAAGGCCAACCCGTCGCCGCCGATCGGCCCGGCGCTCGGCCAGCGCGGCCTCAACATCATGGAGTTCTGCAAGACGTTCAACGCGCAGACGCAGAACCTCGAGCCGGGCATGCCGGTCCCGGTGGTGATTACCGCCTATGCCGACCGCAGCTTCACCTTCGTGACCAAGACGCCGCCGGCCGCCTACTTCCTCAAAAAGGCGGCGGGGATCGAAAAGGGTGCGCAAACCGCCGGGAAGGGCGACACGGTCGGCCGCGTGACGATGGCGCAGGTTCGCGAGATCGCCGAACAGAAGATGGTAGACCTCAATGCCAACGATCTCGACGCGGCGTGCCGGATGGTGATCGGCTCGGCGCGCTCGATGGGGCTCGAGGTCGTCGAGTAGCCCCCTGGAACAGTCAAAACAAGGCTAGCGGGAGAGGACATGGCCAAGACAGGCAAGCGGCTGAAAAAGGCCTATGAAGGGATCGATCCGGAAGCGCCGCCCTTGCGCGTCGATGCGGCGATCAAGGAGATCAAATCGCGCGCCTCGGCCAAGTTCGACGAGACGGTCGAGATCGCGATGAACCTCAACCTCGATCCGCGCAAGCCGGACCAGAATCTGCGCGGCACGGTGATGCTGCCGCACGGCACCGGCAAGACGGTCCGGGTCGCGGTGTTCGCCCGCGGCGACCGCGCCAAGGAGGCGGAAGCCGCCGGGGCCGATATCGTCGGAGCCGAGGATCTCGCCGAGAAGGTGCAGGCCGGAGAGATCAATTTCGACCGCGCGATCGCCACCCCCGACCTGATGTCGGTGGTCGGCCGGCTCGGCAAGATCTTGGGGCCGCGCGGACTGATGCCCAACCCGCGGCTCGGCACGGTCACCCAGAACGTCACCGAGGCGGTCCAGGCGGCAAAAGGCGGCCAGGTCGAGTTCCGCGCCGAAAAGGCCGGGATCGTCCATGCCGGGGTCGGCAAAGCGAGCTTTACGGATGACGCGCTCGTCGATAATGTGCGCGCCTTTGTCGGCGCGATCACCCGGGGCAAGCCGAGCGGGGTCAAGGGCACCTACATCAAGCGGGTGAGCTTGAGCTCGACGATGGGCCCGGCGGTGAAGGTCGAGCTCGCGGGCCTCGCCGAGGAGACCAGAGCGTAACTTGGTTCGCCGGGTGGCGGCATTCTGGGCGGGCATCGATACCGGGGTCGAATAGACCAAGCCTCTCGCGACGCAGGCGCGCAGAGGCGGACGAGTTTGGAGGATGGGTGGACCGAGCGCAAAAGCAGCTGCTGACCGCGACCCTGCATCGGGACCTGGCCGATACGGTGTGCGTCGTGATCACGCACCAGACCGGGCTGTCGGTCGCCGAGGTCACCCAGCTGCGGCGCCAGATGCGCAGCGCCGGTGCGAGCTATCGGGTGACCAAGAACCGCCTGGTGCGGCGCGCTCTCGAAGGGACGCCGTTTGCCGCGCTGGCGCCGTTATTCGCCGGGCCGACGGCAATCGCCTTCTCGCGCGATCCGGTCGCGGCGGCGAAGGCCGCGGTCGATTACGCCAACCGCAACACCAAGCTGACGATCGTCGGCGGCGGGCTGTCGGGCCAACTGCTCGACCAGGCGGGGATCAAGGCGCTGGCGACCCTGCCCTCGCTCGACGAGCTGCGCAGCCGGATCATCGGGCTCATCAACGCGCCGGCAACCAAGCTCGCGGTGCTGTTGCAGACGCCCGGCGGCCAGCTCGCCCGGGTGCTTGCCGCCCATGCCGAGAAAGGTGGAGGCGGGGCCGAGGCCGGCGGAGCCGAGACGGACGAGGCGGTTGACGCCGGTGGGGCCACCCCGGGTGGCGCCGAAGCGGCTGCGGCCGAAGCGGCTGCGGCCGAAGCGGGTGGCGCCGAAGCGGGTGGCGCCGCCTAGCCGGACCAGGGAAATTCGTGCAAAGAAGCCTTTAGGGCGCAATCGGGAGTGGCAATATGGCTAATCTGGCAACACTCGTCGACAATCTGTCGGCGCTGACCGTGATCGAGGCGGCAGAGCTGGCAAAGATGCTCGAAGAGAAATGGGGCGTGTCGGCCGCGGCGCCGGTCGCGGTGGCCGCCGCCGGTGCGGCGCCAGCCGCCGAGGCGGTCGCCGAAAAGACCGAGTTCGACGTCATCCTGGCCACGTTCGGCGACAAGAAGGTCAATGTGATCAAGGAAGTGCGGGCGCTGACGCAGCTCGGCCTCAAGGAAGCCAAGGATCTCGTCGAGGCAGCGCCGAAGGCGGTCAAGGAAGGCGTCAACAAGGAAGAAGCTGCAAAAATCAAGAAGCAGCTTGAAGATGCGGGTGCGACTGTCGAAATAAGGTAGGTCCGCCACGACCTTCTGCAGAGCGCAGCGGCTGCCACTGGGCGCCGCGCCCAAATCGAGATTACCGAGCCGGGGTGCGAGAGGTCTCGCACGCCCGGTGTTGGCGTGCCCCCGGAAAAGTCTCGTCCGCCGCCTCGCGGCAGGACGTACCTGTCCGGTTGCGCGACGTGGCGGCGATGAGGATTTCGGGCCACGCCCCTCTCAATCCATGGGGCGCGGCCCACAGCGAGGGACATAAATGGCGATATCCTTCAACGGCCCGAAGCGGATCCGCAAAAACTTCGGGCGCATTCCCGAGGTTGCTCCGATGCCCAACCTGATCGAGGTGCAACGGAGTTCTTACGACCACTTCTTGCAGATGGGGGTGATCGCCGAGAACCGCGGCAATGTCGGGCTGCAGGAGGTGTTCAAGTCGGTTTTCCCGATCCGCGATTTTTCCGAGCGTGCCCAGCTCGAATTCGTGCGTTACGAATTGGAGACCCCGAAATACGACACGGACGAGTGCCAGCAACGCGGCATTACCTATGCCGCGCCGCTTAAGGTCACGCTGCGCCTGGTGGTGTGGGATGTCGACGAGGACACCGGCTCGCGCTCGATCCGCGACATCAAGGAGCAGGACGTCTATATGGGCGACATGCCGTTGATGACGCGCAACGGCACCTTCATCATCAACGGCACCGAGCGGGTCATCGTCTCGCAGATGCACCGCAGTCCCGGCGTGTTCTTCGACCACGACAAGGGCAAGACGCACTCCTCGGGGAAATACCTGTTCGCCGCGCGGGTCATTCCCTATCGCGGCTCCTGGCTCGATTTCGAATTCGACGCCAAGGACCACGTCTATGTCCGCATCGACCGGCGCCGCAAACTGCCCGCGACGACGCTCTTGATGGCGCTCGACGATGGCGCGACCGAGCAGAAGCGCGCGCAGCGCAAGAGCGAAAACAAGAATTTGCAGCCGGGCGAAGCCGTCGGCATGGCGAAGGAGGAGATCCTCTCCGCCTTCTACGGCACCGTCAGCTATCAGCACGGTCCGCGCGGCTGGATGACGCCGTTTGAGCCCGAGCAGTACAAGGGCAAGCTGACGACCGATCTGATCGACGCCGATACCGGCGAAGTCAAGCTCGCAATCGGCGAGCGCATGACGCCGCGGCTGGTGCGCCGGCTGCGCGAGGCTGGGCTCGCCCATGTGCTCGCGCCGCAGGAGGAGTTGATCGGGCGCTATTTCGCCGAGGACCTGATCAACGTCGAGACCGGCGAAGTCTATATCGAGGCCGGCGACGAGATCACCGAGGCCGCGCTGGCGCAGCTCGACGAGGCCGGGTTCACCGAGTTGACGATGCTCGACATCGACCTCGTCAGCCGCGGCACCGAGAGCAAGGGACCGTATATCCGCAATACGCTGGCGATCGACAAGAACGCGACGCGCGAGGATGCCCTGATCGACATCTA
>JBGPTQ010000183.1:0-5107 GCA_041490725.1 Allostellaceae bacterium
CCTATGAAGAAGGCCGCGCCGCCGGCCTCTTCGAGAGCATCTTCCGGCTGGTCGACCGCGCGACGCGCACGCGCTCGCGGGCCGGGCCGATGATGGAGGCGCTGGGCGGGGCGGCGATCGCGCTCGTCATCTTCTATGGCGGCCACCAGGTGATCATCGGGGCGCACACCCCGGGCGCGTTTTTCTCGTTCATCACCGCGCTCCTCCTCGCCTATCAGCCGGTGAAAAGCCTCGCCACCCTCAATGCGTCGCTGCAAGAGGGGCTGGCCGCGGCGCAGCGCATCTTCGAAATCCTCGACATCGAGCCGACGATCCGCGACCGGCCCGGCGCCCGCGCGCTGCGCCTCGCCGGCGGGGAAGTGCGGTTTGCCGAGGTGCGGTTCGGCTATCACCCCGGCACCGTGGCGCTCGACGGCATTTCCCTCACGGTCCCGGCCGGCAGCACCGTCGCACTCGTCGGTCCTTCGGGGGCCGGCAAATCGACGGTGCTGAACCTGATCCCGCGGTTTTACGATGTCGATGGCGGCAGCATAGCGATCGACGGTCAGGAGGTCGGCTCGGTCACCCTCGCCTCGCTGCGCGGCGCGATTGCGCTGGTGTCGCAGGAGGTCAGCCTGTTCGACGACACGGTGCGCGCCAACATCGCCTATGGAAGGTTCGGCGCGCCGCAAGCCGAGATCGAGGCGGCGGCGGTCGCTTCCGGCGCCGACCGGTTCATCCGCGAACTGGCGCAAGGCTACGACACGCTGGTCGGCGAGCATGGCATCCGCCTCTCGGGCGGCCAGCGCCAGCGCCTCGCGATTGCCCGCGCGATGCTGAAGGACGCGCCGATCCTCTTGCTCGACGAAGCGACCTCGGCGCTCGACAGCGAGTCGGAACGGCAAGTCCAGGTGGCGCTGCGCGATTTGATGGGCGGGCGCACGACGGTGGTCATCGCCCATCGCCTGTCGACGATCATCGGCGCCGATCTGATCTGCGTCCTCGATCGCGGGCGTATCGTCGAAACCGGCAGGCACGCGCAGCTGCTCGCCAAGAGCGGGCTTTACGCGCGGCTCTACGAAACCCAGTTTGCCGAGGAGCGCGAGCTCGCTCCGGTCGCTGACGCCGCCGGGGCGCCATGAAACCACCTGGGTCATGAAAACACCGAGAAGCTGGGGGCGGCGCGTCTTGCACAGCGACCGGCTGCGCCGGCTGTCGTGCTGGGTCATCCATCTCTATATCCGGTTCGTCTATGCCACGAACCGCTGGACGGTCGAGGGCGGCGAGGTGCCCCGCCATCTGCGAGAGGAGGGCGGCAGCTTCATTCTCGCCTTCTGGCACGGGCGCCTGTTGATGATCCCGATGGCCTGGCAGCGCCTCGCGCCGATGCACATGCTGATCTCCGCGCATCGCGACGGGCGGATCATCGCCGACGCGGTGACCTATTTCGGGGTGCACTCGATCTCCGGCTCGAGCCGGCGCGGCGGGTCGGCGGCGCTGCGCATGATGCTGAAGCGGCTCGCAGCGGGCGAGTGCGTCGGCATTACCCCGGACGGGCCGCGCGGCCCGGCGATGCAGGCGAGCAGCGGGATCATCAATGTCGCCCGCCTTGCCGGCGTGCCGATCGTGCCGATCGCCTTCGCCACCAGCCGCCGCCGCGTGCTGCCCAGCTGGGACCGCTTCCATCTCGCCTTGCCGTTCGGCCACGGCGTCTTTCTGTGGGGGGAGCCGATCGAGATCGCGGCGGATCTCGATGCGGCCGGGCTCGAAGGTGCCCGGCTCCTCGTTGAAAGCCGGATGAACGAGATGGTGGGCGAGGCGGACCGTCGCGTCGGGCATGGGCCGGTCGGAGTAACCCTCTCCTGCACTGCGGGAGAGGGTGGCGAGCGCAGCGAGCCGGGTGAGGGTGAAATGGCGGCACAGACCCTCACCCTCCCATCGCTTTGCGATGGGCCCCTCCCTCTCCCGCAATGCGGGAGAGGGGCCTCAGCCACGAGCGTCTTGCCGGCTCTCTACCGCTCGCTCACCGCCGCCGCGGCGCCCGTCGTGGCGCTGTACCTCAACGCGCGGTGCCGGCGCGGCAAGGAGGACAAGGAGCGCCTCGACGAGCGCTTCGGCATCGCCTCCGCGTCCCGTCCGCCGCCGCCGCTGGTCTGGGTGCACGCGGCAAGCGTCGGCGAGGCGAGCTCGGTCTTGGCGCTGATCGAGCGGATCCTGGCGGAACGGCCGGCAATCGAGGTGCTGATGACCACCGGGACGGTTGCCGCGGCGCGCCTCGTCCAAACCCGCCTGCCGCAGCGCGCCCGGCATCAGTTCGTGCCGGTCGATCTGCCGCGCGCGGTCGAGCGCTTTCTCGATCACTGGCATCCCGATCTCGCGATCTGGGTCGAGTCCGAGCTGTGGCCCAACCTGGTGCTGGCGACGCGGCGACGCGGCACTCCGATGCTCTTGGCCAATGCGCGGCTCTCCGCCCGATCGTTGGCGCGCTGGCGGGTGTTGCCTGGGTTGGTGCGGCCGGTCCTGGAGGCCTTCGCGCTGTGCCTTGCCCAGGACGCGGCGCAGGCGGAACGGTTTCGCCGGCTCGGCGCATGCCCGGTGGCGAGCGTCGGCGATCTGAAGGCCGCCGCCGCGCCGCTTGCCGCCGACCCGGCGGCGCTCGAGGCGCTGCGCCATCAGATCGGCGCCCGCCCGGTGTGGCTCGCGGCGAGCACCCATCAGGGCGAAGAGGAAATCGCGGCCGCGGCGCATCTCCGGATCGCGCGCGACCACCCCGGCCTCCTGACGATCGTCGCGCCGCGTCACCCGGTGCGCGGCCCTGCCATCGCCGAAATGCTGCGCGCCCGCGGTCTGCGCGTCGCCCGGCGCGGCGTGGGCGAGCCGATCGGCGGCGACACCGACATCTATCTCGCCGATACGCTCGGCGAGCTTGGCCTGTTCTTCCGGCTTGCCGGGATCGCCTTGATCGGCGGCTCGCTGGTCCGGAAGGGCGGCCACAACCCGTTCGAAGCGGCGCGGCTCGACTGCGCCGTGCTGCACGGCCCGGACATGGCCAATTGCGCAGCGATGGCCGGCGCCCTCGATGCTGCCGGCGCGGCGCTGACGGTCGGCGATGCCGCGAGCCTGGCCGACGCGGTGGCGCTGCTGCTCGGCGACCCGGTCGAGCGCGCCCGGCGGGCCGAGGCGGGGGGGCGGATCGCCGCCGCGAGCAGCGGCGCGCTCGATGCTGTATTGCACCGGTTCGCGCCCTGGCTCGATGCGCTCGCACCAGCGGCGATTGCGGAAATGACGGCGGCGCCGCTCCGCGCCCGCGCCGATGCGCGCCCCTGAATTCTGGTACACCCGAAGTGGGCCGATGGCCGGGCTCGTCGCCGGGCTGCTCGCGCCGCTCGGCACCGCGTGGGCCGCCGCAGCAAGGGTACGGCGGGCCCTGACGCGGCCGTACCGCGCCCCGGTCCCGGTGATCTGCGTCGGCAATCTCGTCGCCGGCGGCTCGGGGAAGACGCCGGTGGTGTTGTCGCTCGCGTCGATCGCGGCGAAGGACGCCGCCGTGCACATCGTGTCTCGCGGCTATGGCGGCCGCCTCGCCGGCCCGGTCAGGGTCGATCTCGCAGAGCACGATGCGGAAGCGGTCGGCGACGAGGCGCTGTTGATCGCGGCCTCTTCGCCATGCTGGGTCGCGCGCAATCGCGCGGCCGGCGTGCGGGAAGCGGTCGCCGCCGGGGCCGAAATCATCCTGCTCGATGACGGCTTTCAGAACCCTTGTGTCGAGAAGGATCTCTCGCTGGTCGTCGTCGATGCCGAATACGGCTTCGGCAACCGCCGGGTGATCCCGGCCGGGCCGTTGCGCGAACCGATCGCGGCGGGCCTCGCCCGGGCCGACGCGATCGTGCTGATCGGCGACGGCGCCGCGCCCGACGGGGTGCGCGAGGCGGGATGCCCGATTTTCCGCGCCGACCTGGAGCCGGTGCAGGCGGAGCGCTTCGCTGGCGCGCAAGTCGTGGCTTTCGCCGGCATCGGGCATCCGGAAAAATTCTTCGCCACCCTGCGCAGGGTCGGCGCCACGCTGATCGCGGCGCACCCCTTTCCCGATCATCATCGCTTTACCGATGCCGAGATGGGCCGGCTGCGGCGCGAGGCGGAACGCGCCGACGCCGATCTGGTCACGACCGCCAAGGATTGGGTGCGCCTCCCCCCGCCAATGCGAGAGGGGATCCTGGTGCTCGAGGTCGAGATAAGCTGGCGCGACGCGGCGGCCATAGCGCAGCTTCTCTCCGATATCCTGCGCCAAGTCTCCCACGAACACGACCATGGACCCGGGCATGGGCACGACCGAAGCGCGGCCCGCTTCTGACGCGCCGGTCGCCCCGATACAATGGAGCGACCGGATCGAGGCCTGCGGCGCGGCGCTGTTTTTCGCCGCGATGCGAGCATTGCCGATCGCTATCGCCTCGGCATTCGGCGGCGCGCTGGCGCGGCATATCGGGCCCTGGCTCGGCATTTCAACGCGCGCCCGGCGCAATCTCTCGGCCGCGCTGCCCGAGCTGTCGGCGGCCGAAATCGAGAGGGTCCTCATTGGCATGTGGGACAATCTCGGCCGGGTCGCGGCGGAATACCCGCATCTGCGGCATATCCGGGTGTTCGCGCCCGGCGGGCGGGTCGAGACAAGCGGCCTCGAGCATCTCGACCGTGCCATCGCGGCGGGGCGGCCGGTCATCGTCTTTGGCGGGCATCTCGGGAATTGGGAGATCGCCGCGCTCGCCGCCGGGCAATACGGCATTGATGTCGCGCAGATCTACCGCGCCGCCAACAACAAGCTGGTCGACCGCATGATCGCGCGGTTTCGCGGCACCGCGAGCGAATTCATCCCCAAGGGCGCCATCGCCTCGCGCCGGGCATTGGCGGCATTGCGGCGCGGCGCCCACCTGACCCTGCTGGTCGACCAGAAGCTCAACGACGGCATCCCGGTCCCCTTCTTCGGCCGCCCGGCGATGACCGCCCCGGCGCTCGCCCTCCTGGCGCTGCATTTCGACTGCGCCGTCTTGCCGGCGCGGTCATCGCCGGGCGGCCGAAGAATGGGACGGGGATGCCGTCGTTGAGCTTCTGGTCGACCAGCAGGGTCAGGTGGGCG
>JBGPTQ010000184.1:0-5105 GCA_041490725.1 Allostellaceae bacterium
AGCTCGAGGGGGCGCTCAACCGCATCACCGCGCAGATGCAGCTGATGGGTCGCGACATCACGCTCGAAACCGCGCAGGAGCTGCTGCACGACCTGCTGCGGGCCAATGAACGACGGGTGACGATCGACGAGATCCAGAAGCGGGTCGCCGAGCACTTCACGATCAAGATGGCCGAGATGACCTCCAGCCGGCGGGCCCGCATCGTCGCGCGGCCCCGCCAAGTCGCGATGTATCTGGCAAAGCAGCTGACCTCGCGCTCGCTGCCCGAGATCGGGCGCAAGTTCGGCGGCCGCGATCACACCACGGTCATGCATGCGGTCAAGAAGATCGAGGAGCTGATCGCCAGCGACCGCGCGCTCGCCGAAGATGTCGAGCTGCTCCGCCGGATGCTGCAAAGCTGACGCCCTGCTGGACCGCGGCCGTCCCGGCCACATGCGGGCGAGACGCCCGCGGTCCGTTCAGGGAATCAGAAACCGTTCGGGTATGGCGCCCGCGGTTCCGTGCTATACTGCGTTCCCGCCTGCCGCCCCCGGACGGCCGCCCTAGCGGGCATTCGGGGGGGTGCGGCCGGGGTTTGCATCCGGTCCGCCAAGAGTCGTGCAGCAACATGAAACTAACCATCGAACGGGCCGCCCTCCTGAAGGCGCTGGGTCACGTGCAGAGCGTCGTCGAACGGCGCACCACCATCCCGATTCTGTCGAATGTGCTGCTGCGCGCGGAGGCTGGGCGGTTGGCGCTGAGCGCGACCGACATGGATCTCGAAATCGTCGAGCATGTGCCCGCGCGGGTCGACCGCGACGGCCAGACCACCGCCCCGGCGCACACGCTCTATGACATCGTCCGCAAACTGCGCGAGGGCGCCCAGGTCGAGCTGGAGGCGCTCGGCGGGCGCAACGAGATGACGCTGCGCTCGGGCCGCTCGACCTTTACCCTCGCCTGCCTGCCGCCGGAGGATTACCCGGTCATGTCGGCCGGCGAATTGCCGCACCATTTCGCGCTGTCGGCCGCTGAATTGCGCAGCCTCATTGACCGCACCCGGTTCGCCATCTCGACCGAGGAGACGCGCTATTATCTGAACGGGATCTACATCCACGCGACCAAGAACAACGAGGTGCCGGTGGTGCGTGCCGTCGCGACCGATGGGCATCGCCTCGCCCGGGTCGAGATCACCGCGCCCGAGGGCGCGGCCGGCATGCCGGGGATCATCGTCCCGCGTAAGACCGTGCTGGAGCTGAGGAAGCTGGTCGAGGAGGGCGAGGCCGAGGCGGAAGTCCAGATCGCGCTCGGCGAGACCAAGATCCGCTGCGCGATCGGCGAGGCGGCGCTGACCTCGAAGCTGATCGACGGCACCTTTCCTGATTACGACCGGGTGATCCCCGCCAATAACGACAAAATCCTCGAGGTTGATTGCAAATCCTTCGCCGAAGCGGTCGACCGCGTGTCGACGATCTCGACCGAGCGCAGCCGCGCCGTCAAGCTGGCGATCGAGAAGGGCGGCCTCGTCGTTTCGGCGACGAGCCCGGAAAACGGCACCGCGGTCGAGGAGCTCGAAGTGCGCTACGAGAGCACCCCGATCGAGATCGGCTTCAACTCCCGCTACCTGCTCGACATCACCGAGCAGATCGACGGCGAATACGTGCAGTTCCAGATGTCCGACGCCGGTTCGCCGACGATCGTGTGCGACGGCGCCGATAGTAGCGCGCTTTATGTGCTGATGCCGATGCGCGTGTGACCCGGAAGCCGCCGCTCGGACCCGCGGATTCGGTGGAAATTCCGGTCTTTCAACCTATATAACGAACATGCTTACCGCGGCGCAGCAAGACCGCCGGAGCGCCAGCATTGCGGGTCTGGCGCCGCGCGTCGGGCGGGTTGGCGTGACCCGGCTCGTCCTCACCGATTTCCGCAATTATCGCTCGGCCCGGCTCGATCTCGACCCCGGGTTCGACCTCGGGCCGGTGGTGCTCACCGGGTCGAACGGCGCCGGCAAAACCAACCTCTTGGAAGCGATGTCCTTTCTGTCTCCCGGCCGCGGCCTGCGCAATGCCCGGCTCAGCGATATCGACCGGCGCGATGTCGGCTCCGATGGGCAGGCCGAGGCCTCGGGCTGGGCGGTCGCGGCGACCGTCGAGACCCGGCGCGGGCCCATTTCAATCGGCACTGGTCGCATCGCCACCGGTCGCGACGGAGCGGAGGGCGAGCGCCGCACGATCCGCATCGACGGCGCGCCGGCGCGCGGACAGGCTGCGCTTAGCGAGCGGCTCGGGGTATTGTGGCTGACGCCGCAGATGGATCGGCTGTTTGTCGAAGGGCCGATCGGGCGGCGACGACTGCTTGACCGGCTGGTGCTCGGGCTCGATCCGGCGCATGCCGCGCGCGTCGCGCGCTATGAGCAGGCGCTGCGCGAGCGCTCGCGGCTGTTGCGTGCCAATGGTTCGTTTGGCGGACCCAATGACCCGGCTTGGCTCGGCGCACTCGAGGAGATCATGGCGGCCGAAGGGGTCGCCGTCGCGGCGGCCCGGCGCGACGCGGTCGAGCGGCTCGATCGGATTTGCGCGACAGCCGAAGGCGTATTTCCACGCGCGCGCCTGAGCCTCCTCGGCACGGTCGAGGGGTGGCTCGACACCATGCCGGCGCTCGATGCCGAGGAGCGGTTCAGGGCGGCCTTGGCGCGCAGCCGGGCGAGCGAGGCGCTGTCCGGCGGCGCCGGGGTCGGGCCGCATCGCTCCGATCTCGGCGTCTTTCACGCCGAGAAAGGCATTGCCGCCGAGGCGGCGTCGACCGGCGAGCAGAAGGCGCTGTTGATCGCGATCCTGCTCGCCCAGGCCCGCTTGCAGCGCGCGGTGCGCGGCGAGCCGCCGCTCCTGCTGCTCGACGAGGTCGCCGCGCATCTCGATGCCGCGCGCCGCGCCGCGCTGTTCGAGGTGCTGGCCGGGCTCGAAAGCCAGGCCTGGATCACCGGCACCGATGCCGCACTGTTTGCCCCGCTCAGCGGCACCGCCCGCTTCCTGTCGGTGTGCGACGGGGCCCTTTCCGAAACCTCTCTATGATCCCCCAGATCGGAGCCCGATGACTGATACTCCCAACGGCCAGTCACTTAACGAGACCGTGGTTGAGCCGATGAACCTTCCGGACGCGCCGCAGGTGTATGACGAGCACTCGATCAAGGTGCTGCACGGGCTCGATCCGGTGCGCAAGCGGCCGGGCATGTATATCGGCGACACCGATGACGGCTCGGGCCTGCATCACATGATCTACGAGGTCGTCGACAACGCGATCGACGAAGCGCTCGAAGGCCATTGCGACACGGTCACGGTCAGCCTCAACGCCGACGGATCCTGCACCGTCACCGATAACGGCCGCGGCATTCCGGTCGGCATCCACGAGGAGGAGGGGGTGTCGGCCGCCGAGGTCATCATGACCCAGCTTCATGCCGGCGGTAAGTTCGACCAGAACTCGTACAAGGTTTCGGGCGGACTGCACGGGGTCGGCGTGTCGGTCGTCAACGCGCTCTCGTCGCGGCTCGATCTGCGCATCTTCCGCGACGGCTCGGAATGGTTCATGCGGTTTCACGACGGCGTTCCCGAGGCGCCGCTCGCCGAAGTCGGGCCGGCGCCGCGCCTGCCGCCGGGCTCGCGCCGCGAGGTGGCAACCGGGGCCGAGATCACCTTTCTGCCGAGCCCGAAGACCTTTACGATGACCGAGTTCGATTTTACGACGCTCGAACATCGGCTGCGCGAGCTCGCCTTCCTGAATAGCGGCGTCACGCTGGTGCTGACCGATTCGCGCGAGGCCGAGCCGAAGGTCGCCACCTTTCACTATGAGGGCGGGCTCGAAGCTTTCGTCGGCTACCTCGACCGCTCGAAGCAGGCCTTGCATGCCCCGCCGCTCGCGATCCGCGGCGAGCGCGACGGCATCCTTCTGGAAATCGCGATGGAGTGGACCGACTCCTACCACGAGACGATGCTGTGCTTTACCAACAACATCCCGCAACGCGACGGCGGCACGCACCTGGCCGGTTTCCGCGCGGCGCTGACCCGCACGGTCAATGCCTATGCCAATGACAGCGGCATCGCCAAGAAGGAAAAGGTGGCGCTGACCGGCGAGGACATGCGCGAGGGGCTGACCTGCATCCTCTCGGCCAAGATGCCCGACCCCAAATTCTCCTCGCAGACCAAGGACAAGCTGGTCTCCTCGGAGGTTAGGCCGGTCATCGAGGGCATCGTTGCCGACCGCCTCCAGCAATGGTTCGAGGAGCACCCGGCCGATGCGAAGAAGATCATCGGCAAGGTCGTCGAGGCCGCCGCGGCGCGCGAGGCCGCGCGCAAGGCGCGCGATCTGACCCGCCGCAAGAGCGCGCTCGACATCTCCAACCTGCCGGGCAAGCTCGCCGACTGCCAGGAGCGCGACCCGGCCAAGAGCGAATTGTTCATCGTCGAGGGCGACAGCGCCGGCGGCTCGGCGAAGCAGGGCCGCGACCGGCGCTCCCAGGCGATCCTGCCATTGAAGGGCAAGATCCTCAACGTCGAGCGCGCCCGTTTCGACAAGATGCTCTCGTCGGCCGAGATCGGCACTTTGATCCAGGCCCTCGGTACCGGCATCGGCGTCGAGGATTTCGACGCCGACAAGGCGCGCTATCACCGCATCATCATCATGACCGACGCCGATGTCGACGGCAGCCACATCCGCACCTTGCTGCTGACGTTCTTCTTCCGCCAGATGCGGCAATTGATCGAGAAGGGCTTTCTCTACATCGCCCAGCCGCCGCTCTACCGGCTGCAGCGCGGCAATGCGAAGCCGGTCTACCTGAAGGACGATCCCGCGCTCGAAGCCTATTGCATCGATGCCGCGCTGAGGGACGCGGTCTTCACCCAGCATGACGGCGGCCAGCGCGCCGCCAACGATCTGCGCGATCTCCTGGAGCAGGCCCGGGTGCAGCGCCGCTGGATCCAGCCGCTCGTCGCCAAGGTCGGCAGCCTCGAGGTTGTCGAACAGGCGGCGCTCGCCGGCGCGCTCGCGGCTGGGATCCTCGTCGATCCGAACCGCGCAATCGAGATGGCGCACCGCACCGCCGACCGGCTCAACCGGCTGCGTGACGGAGTTGATGG
>JBGPTQ010000185.1:0-5097 GCA_041490725.1 Allostellaceae bacterium
TGATCAGGGAAATCTGCGGCACGACGCCGGAGGCCAGGATATTGCGCTGGAACACCTCGGCATAGCCGGCGAGCGAGGCGACGCCGTCCTGAATGCGCGCCCCGCCCGAATCGTTGAGGCCGATGACCGGGGCGCCGACATTCATCGCCTGGTCCATGATCTTGCAGATTTTTTCGGCATGCGCTTCGGATAAGGAGCCGCCGAACACGGTGAAATCCTGGCTGAAGACGAACACCAGGCGACCGTTGACCGTGCCGTAGCCGGTCACCACGCCATCGCCCGGCACTTTCTGCTCTTCCATCGCGAAATCATGGCTGCGGTGCTCAACGAACATGTCCCATTCCTCGAAGGAATCGGGGTCGAGCAGCACCTCGATCCGCTCGCGCGCGGTCAGCTTGCCTTTGGCGTGTTGCGCCTTGATCCGGCGCGCTCCGCCGCCGGCGCGCGCCGCCGCCCGTTTCTCTTCCAGTCGCCGGAGAATTTCGTGCATGGCGTGTCGCGAACCCCGAGGCGCGGGATAGCACCAAAGCAGGGCCAAGGCCAGCATCGCAGGGTTGCCCCCGTTGCGCTTGGGGATTGCTGTTCAGGTCGGGCGAAGCCGGGCAAGATGGCGCCGAGCGATTTCAACCAGCGAGGAATGCGATGCCTGAGAGCGAGCTCTACAAGAAAGGCGCGGCGATGCGGCGCCAGCTGATGGGCGATGCCGCCGTCGAGAAGTCGGCGCGCGAAATCTACAGCGACCCGGTGACGAAGAAATTCATCGATGTCGCGACCGAGACCGTATTCGGCGCGCTGTGGACCCGGCCCGGCCTCGACACCAAGATTCGATCGCTGATCTGCGTCATTTCCGATACCTGCACCGGGCGCGAGGCGGAACTGGGATTGCATATTCGCTTTGCGCTGAGGCAAGGATGGACCGAGGACGAGCTGACCGAGGTGCTGCTGCATCTCTCGGGCTATATCGGCGTGCCGATCATCCGCGAATCGATGATGGTGGCAAGCAGGGCTTTCCGCGAATACCGCGAGGAGATCAGCCAGAAATCGTAAGCGAGTAACCGTAGGATGGGTTGAGCGAAGCGAAACCCATCAATTCGACACACGCGGTGGGTTTCGCTCCGCTCAACCCACCCTACCCGGCCGCAAGCAGCGCCAGAAAGCGCGCGGCGGCGGCGATGTCGGCGGCGAGGGCGCGGCGGCGGGCGGCGGCTTCGGCGTCCTCGCCCCAGGCTTCGATCTGGAATGTTTCGTCGAGCTGGGAGGCGGCGAAAGCTGCCTCGGCATCGAGCCGGCCTTCGATGAGGGCGAGCGCGATGACCAGCGAGCCGCAGGCCGCCGTCAGGCTGTGCAGCGCGGTCAGGCGGAAATCGTCGTGCGCCGCGACCGCAGCGGCAAAGGCCCGCATCGTCGCCGGGGACTGCCGGGCCGGGATGATCCCTGACGTGACCGCGAGCGCCGCGCCATAGCGCCGGGTCGCCCAGTCGATCAGCTTCTGCCAGACCGCCTGCTGCCGCGCCGCCAGCGCCGGTGGATGGTCGGCGCGATAGCACACCAGATCGGTGCCGGCGTAATCGGCGATTTCGCTGACGACGAGATCGCGCTGCGCCGCGGTGCGGTCGATTGCGGTCGCGGCGAGCCGGGTCAACGGCATCGTCGCCGGCCGGATTTCTTCCCGCTGCGCATCCCACTCCGCGGCGATGGCGGCGGCGAGCGCCGCGTTCGGCAGCACCAGCTCGTTCTTGCCCGGGGTGCGCATCGGCTTGCCGTCGAGCGCGACGCCCCAGCCGCTATCACCCCGGCCGCTATCGACCGGGCGGGTCTCGACCCTGGTGTAGCGGCGTTTCATCGCGGCGCTTCAAGCTCAGCAAAGGGATCGGCCGAATCACTTGCAAACCCGAGCAAATTCCACGTCTCCCGCATATGCGGCGGCAGCGGCGCGGTGACCTGCAATATGCCGCCCTCGGGGCGCGGAATGGCAAGGCTGCGGGCATGCAGGTGCAGCCCGCCCGCGGCGACGACACCCGCCAGGTGAGCGGCGCTGCCGCCATATTTGCCATCGCCGATTATCGGGGTGCCGAGCGCGGCGCAATGGGCGCGCAGCTGGTGGGTCCGCCCGGTGATCGGCAAGAGCGCGAGCCAGCTCGCCCGGTCGCCGGCATGGTCCATCACCCGGTAATAGGTGACCGCGCTCTTGCCGTCCTCGTCATCGGCGTGCATCCGCTCGCCGCCCGGCCCCGCCCGCTTGGCGAGCGCCAGGTCGATCCGGCCCTGGGGCAATTGCGGCAAGCCGATCACGGCCGCCCAATAGATCTTGCGCGTCGTCTTCTCGCGAAACGCGCGGGTGAAGAACGCCGCCGCCGCCGCGGTACGCGCGATCAAGAGAACGCCCGAGGTGTCCTTGTCGAGCCGGTGCACCAGGCGCGGACGCTCGTCCATGTCGAAGCGCAGCGTGTCGAGCAGGCCATCGACATGGCGCCCGGTCTTGGTACCGCCCTGCACCGCAAGCCCGGCCGGTTTGTTGAGCACGATCGCCGAGGCGTCGCGATAGAGCACGAGCTGGCGCAACAGCCCCTCGTCCTCTGGCCGCACGCGCCGGGCCGGCGGCGGGGTCGATGGCTCCGCCAGCGGCGGCACCCGGATGGCCTGGCCGGGAGCGACGGAATCGCCGGCGCGGGCGCGCTTGCCGTCGACCCGGATCTGCCCGGTGCGCAGCAGCTTTTCGAGATGGCCGTGATTGATCGCGGGATAGTGCCTCTTGAACCAGCGATCGAGCCGGCCGGCGCCGTCCTCCGGCCGCACCGTGACGACATCGACGCCGGTCATTGATCTGCCGTTTTTGCCATTGGGGCCCCACGCTGGCGCAGCTTGTCCCAATAATCGAGCCGCTTTTTGACCTCGCGCTCGAAGCCGCGCTCGCTCGGCCGGTAGAATGTGCGGCGCTCGACCCCGTCGGGAAAATAGTTCTGGCCGGAGAAGCCTTCTTCGGTGGCGTGGTCGTAGACATAGCCGCTGCCGTACCCCAGATCGCGCATCAGCCGGGTCGGGGCGTTGAGGATATGCAGTGGCGGCATCAAGGAGCCGGTGTCGCCGGCCACTCGGCGCGCCTCGCCGAAGGCCGCATAAACGGCGTTCGATTTGGGTGCGGTCGCCAGATAGATCACCAGCTGGGCAATCGACAATTCGCCCTCGGGTGAGCCGAGCCGGTCGTAGGAATCCCAGGCGGCGAGCGCCTGCACCAATGCCTGCGGATCGGCGAGGCCAATATCCTCAACCGCGGCGCGGGTCAGGCGGCGCAGGATGTAGATCGGGTCCTCGCCACCGGCCAGCATGCGCGCCAGCCAATAAAGCGCCGCGTCGGTATCGGAGCCGCGCAGCGATTTGTGCAGCGCGCTGATCAGGTTGTAATGGCCTTCCTGGCTCTTGTCGTAGAGCGGCGCGCGGCGCTGGACGAGGGCGGCGAGCTCGCGCGGGCCGAGCGCCTTCTCGCGCGGCAGGCGGTCGATCTCTTCGACCAAGTTCAACAGGAAACGCCCGTCGCCATCGGCCATCGCGCGCAATGCCGCGCGGCCGTCATCGGTCAGCGGCATTGGGCGGCCAAAATGTTGCTCGGCGCGCGCCAAGAGGGTTTCGAGCGCGCTGTCGTCGAGCCGGCGCAGCACGAACACCTGGGCGCGCGACAGGAGCGCGCCGATCAGCTCGAAGGACGGGTTCTCGGTCGTCGCCCCGACGAGGATCACCGTGCCGTCCTCGACATTGGGCAGAAACGCATCCTGCTGGGCGCGGTTGAAGCGGTGGATCTCGTCGACGAACAACAGCGTGCCGTGCCCCATCTCGCGCCGCTTCCGGGCCGAGTCGAACACCTTGCGCAGATCGGCGACCCCGGAAAACACCGCCGATAACGGCTCGAAAGCAAGGTCGGTGCCCTCGGCCAGGAGGCGCGCGATCGTCGTCTTGCCGCAGCCCGGCGGACCCCAGAGGATCATCGAGGCGAGCTGCCGTGACGCGACCATCCGGCCGATCGGGCCCTCCTGGCCGATCAGATGGTCCTGTCCGACGATGTCGGCCAGAGTGCGCGGCCGCAGCCGGTCGGCCAGCGGACGCGGCGCCTGGGTTTCAAAGAGCGTGCTCATTGCCGGGCACATATGGGCGGCAACGCTCGATGCCGCAAACCGGTCTCATTGGACCGCGGGCGTCTCGCCCGCGTGCGGCCTCTCGGCGAAGCTCCGCTTCGCCTGACGGCGACAGCGCAAGCTGTGCTTGCGCGAGAGCCGGGACGGAAGCGGTCCGTGCTATGGCGCGCACGTCGCCGCCTCGCCGAACACCGCATCGAAAGTGGCGCGCAGCGCATTGTCGATTTCGGGCATCGATGCGGTGATCCCGAGCGTTGCGAGCGAGGTGACGCCGTGCCCGGAGCTCTCAGGGGCGATGCCGCAGGGGACGATGCCGCGGAAATGGTCGAGCTCGGGATCGACGTTGAGCGCGACGCCGTGATAGCTGACCCAGCGGCGCACCCGCACGCCGATCGCGGCGATCTTGTCCTCATGGCCGTCGCGCCCCCCGGGACTGACCACCCACACGCCGACCCGGCCATCGCGGCGCTCGCCCTTGACGTCGAAGCGCGCCAGGGTGGCGATGATCCATTCCTCGAGGCGCCAGACATGGCAACGCACATCGCGCCCGCGGCGGTTTAAATCGAGCAGCACGTAGGCGATGCGCTGGCCGGGCCCGTGATAGGTGTATTGGCCACCGCGCCCGCTGCGATAGACCGGCAGGCGGTCGGGGTCGAGCAAGTCCTCGGCGCGCGCGCTGGTGCCGGCGGTGTAGAGCGGCGGGTGCTCCAACAGCCAAACGAGTTCGGGCGCGCTTTCGTCGCGGATCGCCGCAATCCGCCGTTCCATCGCGGCCACGGCCTCGTCATAGGCCACCGGTTGATCGCTGTGGCGCCACTCGACCTGGAAATCCATCACGGTTGCCATGATATCCTGGATTTGCTACACGCGCCTCCCCTGGCGTGCGGTCGTGGCGGAACTGGTAGACGCGCAGCGTTGAGGTCGCTGTGGGGGAAACTCCGTGGAAGTTCGAGTCTTCTCGACCGCACCA
>JBGPTQ010000186.1:0-5097 GCA_041490725.1 Allostellaceae bacterium
CGGTTGCCGCGTCCGGAGCCCTGCAGCCGGCTCGGCTTGTGGAGGGCGCTGCGCTGCAAGCCTATGCCGATTGCTTCAGAATGATGGCAATCGCCGCTGTTGTCGTGATGCCTGGCATTCTGCTGTTCCGCACTGGCCGCGCCGAGAAGGCGGTGACGGGGGTGGTGTAGCGGAGTTGATTGGCCGCCGGCGCGCGGCCTATCGCGGTCGCATCAAGCATTCGAGCAACAAGAACGGCCGACCTTACGCCACCGCGCGCTCGGTGCCGGCTGGGTCGACCACGGTCCGCATCAACTCTTCAATGGCGTCCGGCAGTTGCGATTGCTGCGGCAGCATGATGCGGACCAGGGTGCCTCGCCCAGGGGCACTCTCGACGACCAACTTGCCACCATGGGCTTTGGTCAAGCCCTTGGCGATCGGTAGACCCAACCCCGTGCCGCCATGGGTTTTGGTCACCGCCGGCTTCGCCTGTCCGAATGGCTGCAATGCCCGATCGATCTCGTTCTGGGCCATGCCGATCCCGTAATCCTCGACTTCGAGCACCAGGCCCCCGGCATCGTCGAGCGATGCGCGGATATCGATCCGTCCGCCTTCATGCGAAAATTTGACGGCGTTCGACAGCAGGTTGAGCATAATCTGCTTGATCGCTCGCTCGTCACCCCAGACCGAGATCTCGTCTTCGGGCACCGTGGCGACCAGGGCGAGTCCGCGGCTGCGCGCCCGCTCGCTGACCATGCGAACCGCTTCCCTGATCACCGGCTGCACGGGCACCCTCTCGGGCGCCAATTCCAGCTTGCCGGCCTCGATTTTCGACATGTCGAGAACATCGTTGATGATAGACAAGAGGAGCAATCCGCTCGAATGGATGTCCTTGATGTATTCAAGCTGCTTCTTGTCGGAGACCGGCCCGAGAAGCTCGCTCGAAACCGCCTCCGCGAAGCCGATGATGGCATTGAGCGGGGTGCGCAGCTCATGACTCATGTTGGCGAGGAAGTCGCTTTTGGCGCGATTGGCGAATTCGGCCTGGGAGAGGGCCTGCGACATCCTTTCTTCGGTGGCCTTGCGCTCGGTGATATCCGTATAGAGCGAGACAACGGCTCCGTCGGGCATGGCCCCGCGACGGATCAGCAACACGCGCCCGCTCGTGATCATACGCTCTCTGACGGTCGGCACGTCGCGATAGAAGCGCTCGACGCGCTTGTGAGCCTCGCGCACCGGATCATCCACCGGGCCGAAATCCCCGCGCAACGCCTGCTGCAGCAGGATGTCGTAGAGCGAGGCGCTCGTCAGATCGATCGGCACCATCAGCAGGTTGGCGAACCGGGAGTTCCAGGCGATCAGCCGCCCGTCGCGATCGAAGACGCTGAGACCCTCCCCCATGTTTTCGAGCGTGCTCTGCAACAGCGCGCTTTGTTCTGCAAGTTGCCGCTCGCGCGCGCGGAGCTCGATCACCGCTCGCTGCTGGCGGTTCAGCGACGCGAGCATCAGCCACCCGAGGCTGCCGGAGATCACCGCGACCAGCAGGTCACGGGGGCCACGCGTCACGGACAGAAACGTACTCGCGCTGTAGGCGATCACCGCAAGGGTGCAGAGCACGACCGTTACGTGCTGCAAGCGCATGGAACTGAGCAGGCGCTCGAACCATCGCGACGACGCGCTATCTCGCGCGCTGCGCGGGGCCGCCAGGCCCAGCGTGCCGTACCGAAGGTGCAATTCCCGATCCTCACCAATTCAGGAGTCGAGCTTTTTAGGAGGCTGGGGTTAATTTTTCGTTAGGTCGCTGCCGGCGCGGACCGCGAAGGGTCTCGGAGCGGCGATGCGCAGCACATTTGCTGCTATGGCGTTGCCTCAGCGTCGCCCGGGATCGTGTCCGGGGCCAGGATCAAGGCGTCGAGCGCCGCCGCGCCGTCGCCGCGCGCGCGCACCAACAGCGGGTTGATGTCGATGCTGGTGAACTGCCCGCGTTGTGCGGCGGCGAACAGCGACAGCCGCGACAGCGCCGCGGCGAGCGCGTCGAGATCGCAGGGTGGTTGGCCGCGCGCCCCTTTGAGGATCGCGACGCCGCGCAATTCGGCGATCATCCGGTGCGCCTCCTCGACCCCGAACGGGGCGATGCGGAAGGTCACATCACGCAATACCTCGACGAAGATGCCGCCGAGCCCGAGCATGACGACCGGGCCGAACACCGCATCATCCTGCACCCCGAGGATCATCTCGACCCCGCCCTTGACCATCGGGGACAGCAAGACGCCGTCGATCTTCGCCCGAGGTGCGCGCGCCGTGACCCGCTCGACGAGCCGGTCGTAGGCGGCGCCCGCCTCGGCCGCCGGCACGTCGAGCATGACGCCGCCCATCTCGGTCTTATGCGGGATGTCGGGCGAGACGATTTTGAGGACGAGGCGCTCGCCGATCGCGAGCGCGGCAGCGCCGGCCTCTCCGGCATTGGTCGCCAGCCGCTCGTCGAGCACCGGGATGCCGGCGGCGGCGAGGATGCGCTTGGCTTCGTGTTCGGCGATGCGGCCGCGCGGCAGCGGCGGCAGGTTCTGCGGCACCGGCGGCACCGGCAATGGCGCCGTTGACAGCCGCTCGGCGCAGCGCACGGCCGCGGCGATCGATTCGACCGCGCGCCACGGGTCTTCGAACAATCCGACCCCGGCCGCCTCATAGCGGCGCTGCATCTCCGGGCTCGCGATCGCCGACAGCGCAAAATAGCGGTCGGGATAGCGCGCTGCCGCCGCGCTTACCGACCGGAACAGCGGCTCGGCCATTTGCGGCGAACTCGCCCAGGTCGTGAAGAACGCGACCATCGCCGGGAAATTCTCCTTGCCGAACAACAGGTCGAAGGACTTGTCGAGGATCGAGGGATCGTTCAACACCTGCGCCGTCACATCGACCGGGTTGCGCGCCGCGGCGAACGGCACCCAGCCGATCACCTCCTTCTGCGACTCCTCGGCGAGCGGGGTCAGCTCGAGCCCGCCCTCTTCGGCGGCGTCCGCCATCAAGACGCCGGCGCCGCCCGACATCGTCATCACCGCGAGGCGCCGAGAGCGCGGCAGGCGCCCGCGGGTGCAGGCATAGGCGATATTGACCAAATCCTCGGGGGTCTTGGCGCGCTCGACGCCGAGCTGGCGCAGCGCCGCGTCATAGACCGCATCGCTGCCGGCGAGCGAGGCGGTGTGCGAGGCCGCCGCAGCGGCGCCGATCGTCGAGCCGCCGACCTTCATCGCGATGACCGGCTTGCCGTTGGCGCGGGCACGCGCGACCGCCTCGCCGAACAGCGCGCCATCCTTGATCGCCTCGACATAGCAGGCGATCGCCGTGGTGTCGGGGTCGTCGGCGAGGAACGAGATGCCGTCGGCGACCGACACATCGGCTTCATTGCCGGTGCTCAGCCATACGCCGACCGAGATGCCGCGGCGCGCGGTCAGCGCCAAGAGATGCGTGCCGAACGCGCCCGATTGCGTCACCATGCCGAGCGGGCCGGCCGGGGTCGGGCCCTCTTCGAGGAACGAGCTGAAGGTCGGGGTGTGGCCGATGCGCATGTTGAAGAGACCGAGGCAGTTGGGCCCGCATAGCCGGATACCGCCGCCCTGCGCGATCGCGATGATGCGCTCCTGCATCGCGCGGCCTGCCGGCCCGGTTTCGGCAAAGCCGGCGGTGAACATGACGACCGCCTTCACGCTCTTCGCGACGCAGGCTTCCATCGCCTCGATCGCCAGATTGGCCGGCACGGCGATCACCGCACACTCGACCGGTCCCGGTACCGACGCTATGTCGGGATAGGCCCTGAGCCCTTGCACCGTGTCGCGGGTCGGGTTGATCGGATAGAGCGCGCCCTGGTACCCGGCCTCACGGTAATAGCGCAGCGAGCGGCCGCTGATACGGGTCGGATCATTGGAAGCGCCGAAGATCGCGACCGAGCCGGGGGCGAGGAGCGGCGTCAACGGGTGAGGTGCGGGCATGTCGGGGCCACTCGCTGCTGATCGGACAAGGCGCGCATCCTTCGGCGAAACGCCGGCGCGCGCAAGGGTCTACCCGACGATGCGAATCCTCATGATTGGTCGGCTTGCAGGATTTTCGCTGCGGTCGCAAGCGGCAGAAAAAGAACAAGCGGCGCAGTCGCGAAGGGGGTGAACCCATGGTGACGATAGAACGCCGCGGCCATATCGTCCTTGGCATCGACGAGGACGGTGAAATTGGCCTGTTCCGATCGCAATGCACGGGCGATGGCATCCCACAGCAGCAGCCGGCCAAAACCCTGCCCAGCGAACCTTCTATCGACGGCTAGGCGGCCGATGCGCACCGCCGGCAGCGTTGGATATCGCGGCAAGCGCCGAGCGAGATCGGGAGGCAAATCGGCAGCCGGAACGCTGCCGGAGGCCAGCGTGTAATAGCCGGCGACCGAACTCCCGCCGGCGACCGCGACAAAGCAGTTCGTCACCCGTCGGCGGATGTCCTGCGTGACCTGCTGGTGGAAATAGCGGTCGAGTTCGGGGACGCCGCAGGAGAACGCGCGTCGGTCATGATGTGCCGACAGCGCTTCGAAGCGGCAGCCTTCGATCACTCGCTTCGCCGAACCAGCCGTCTGTAATTTTCGAAGGCGCGCACGAGCGCCGGTGCTGGCTCGGGCGGGTTCAGCAGTGCCTCGGCCAATAAGCGCTGATCTTCGGCCGAGAGACGGATGATCTCGACCTCCTCGATCGTCCGGTACGCCGCCTCCTGCGCGGCGGCGACGACGAAGTCGCTGAGGCTGCGCCCTTGGATCTCCGCCGCGCGCTTGACGATCGCGAGGCCATCCCGGCTGATGCGCGCCTCGATCCGGGCGCTGCGGGTCGGTTGCTGGGGCATCGGGCGATCCTCTTGCATTCCGCTCGATGTACGGGACGATACCGAACAATGCAAGAGGTGCAGCCCTATTCCGCCGCCCGCGCCGGCGCGGCGCAATGGCGCTTGAGCGCGGCGACGAGCGCGTCGGCTTCGGATTCGGTCACATCGAACCGGCAGACAAAGCGGGCGAGCGTCCTGCTTCGGCGGTAGAACTGGAAGCCGCCCTGTTCGAGCGCGTCCATCGCCTCGCTCGAAATTTCGAGGAAGAGC
>JBGPTQ010000187.1:0-5094 GCA_041490725.1 Allostellaceae bacterium
CGCCTTCATCGAGGGCAGCCCGCCCAAGACGAGGATGACGCGCCGTTTGTCGCGATGCACCGAGGCGATCAGGCTGTACCCCGCTTCCTCGGTATGGCCGGTCTTCAGCCCGTCGGCGCCAATGTCCCTGTAAATCAAAGGATTACGATTTCCTTGATTGATATTGTTGAAGTTATATTCCTTCTCCGAATAGTAATGATAATACTCCGGAAAATCTTCAATCGTTCGTAGCGCCAGGGTCACCAGGTCGCGGGCGGTCATGTAGTGATCAGGGTCGGGCAGGCCATCGACATCGGCAAAATGGCTGGCGGTGAGGCCGATCTCCTTGGCCTTTGCGTTCATCAGATCGACGAAAGCGGCCTCGCTGCCGGCCAACCCTTCGGCCAGCACGATGCACGCGTCGTTTCCCGACTGCACGATCATGCCGCGCAGCAGATCGTCGATCTTGATATGCCCGCCGATCGGCACGAACATCTTCGACCCGCCGGTGCGCCAGGCGTGCTCGCTGACCGGCAGCTCGTCATCGAGCTTGGCGCGGCCCCGCTTGAGCATGTCGAACACGACATAGGCGGTCATCACCTTGGACATCGAGGCCGGCGGCATGCGCTCGTCGGCCCCCTTGTCGAGCAGCACCGCGCCGGTCTCGGCCTCGACGATCAGCGCGTGCTTTGCCGACGTGTCGATCGGGCCGCCGATCGGCTCGATCGGCGCCGGCGCGGCCTTTGCGCGCGGCTCAGCCGGAGCAGGTTTGGCCGGCGCGGCAGGCTTCATTTTTGCCGCCACCGCGGGGGATGGCCCTGGCATGGCAACGAGCGCCGCCAGGGCAAGCGCCGCGATGCCGGCGACCGAGTGGAACCAGCGCAATCGCATCGTGCTCACACCTCCGGCCCGGGTTCGCTTTACTCGCCCCAGGTCACTCGCCCGGGTCACTCGCTGACCACGCGCGCTCCCGGATAGCCGCTGTCGACGACCTTGCCGAGCAACCGTGCCGCCGCCGCCTCGCTCGCCACCGGCCCGAGCCTCACCCGATAGAGGCCGGTGCCGTGGGCTGTGGTCGGCACAATTTCGACGCTGCCCAGAACCGCGATGCGGGCGCGCACCCGTTGCGCGTTCGCCGGGACGGCAAACGTGCCGGCCTGAACGAAGATCCGGCCGGAGTTCCTCGCCGGGGCCGGCATGGCCCTTGGCGCAACCGTCGGCAGCGGGGCGATCGGCGGATGCAGGGTCTCGGCGTGCGCCGGCGCGATCAGCGTCGGCCAGTAGCGCTGGGAGGCTGCGGCGACGACAGGCCGCGATGCCGGCGCCGGTTTGTGCTGCCCGATGGCCGGCGGGGCGGCCGCTTGTGGCGTCCCGACGACCTCAGCCGCCCGCAGCGATAGCGGCCCTGCCAAAGCGACCTGCGTTGTCGGCCGCGACTCGGTGCGCGCTGCCAGGGCGGGTTCGCTCGGGGCGGCTTGCGGAACCTGCGCGACCAGCACATGCCCGCTCTCGCCCCGCATCGCCGCCTCGGCGACCTGAATGCTCTCGTCCTTCAGTATCTTGACGCGCACGGCGGCGGTTCCGCTCGACTCGAAACCGAGCAGCTGGGCGGCGCGGCGCGACAGGTCGATGATCCGCCCGTCGACGAAAGGCCCGCGGTCGTTGACGCGCAAGCGGAGCGCGCGACCGTTTTGCAGGTTGGTCACCTGGACGACGCTCGGCAACGGCAACGTCTTGTGCGCCGCCGACAGCTGGTTCATATCGTAGATCTCGCCATCCGCCGTGGCCTGCTGGTCGAAGCCCGGGCCATACCACGAGGCGGTGCCGGTTTCGTCGTAATTGTAGTCGGCCCGCGGGGTGTACCACACCCCCTTCACCTGGTACGGGTCGATCCGATAGATCGGCTGTCCGCGATGCCGGGCATGGTGATTGCCGCTGAATTGCGGCCCGGAGGAGGCGCAGCCGGCCAGCACAAAGCCGAGCGCCACGATGACCGGCAGAATCCTTACGCCGGAATATGCCCCCATCGCGCAGCCCTACCCGACCTAGCCGCGATCGATGCTGTCGGCGATATAGCCGACAGCCGCAGCGAAATAGTTGGAGTTGTTCCATCTCTTGATGACGCGGAAATTGTCGTAGACCAAGAGCGCCGTGCCGCCGATTCCGTCGGGCAGCACCAGCGAGGCAGCGGGCTCGCGGCCGGTGAACGGGGCTGCACCCACCGGGCGCACGCCAAGCCGGCTCCATTCGACCGTCGACCGCCGGTTTTCCAGCCCGGCCAGGCGGCTGTCGAAATTGCCCGGCACGGCGACCTCGCGCCCCCAGTTCTCCTCGCCGCGCCAGCCGAGCCCGGAAATGTAGTTGGCGATCGAGCCCAGCACATCGGCGCGGTCGTTCCAGATGTCGCGGCGACCGTCGCTGTCGAAATCGACGGCGTAGCTCAGGAATGTGGTCGGCATGAACTGGCACTGGCCCATCGCCCCGGCCCACGAACCGACCATGTTGTCGGCGCGGACATTGCCCTGGTCGAGGATCTTCAAGGCCGCGATCAGCTCGGCGCGAAACATCGCGCCGCGGCGCCCTTCATAAGCCAGCGTGGCGAGCGCCGCCGGGACCGAGTAACTGCCCATGGTCCGGCCGAAATCGCTTTCGACCCCCCACAGCGCGACGACGAAGCGCGGCTGGACACGGAAGCGCTGCCAGACGCTCTGCAGCAGCCCCCAATTGTCGACAAGGTGGCGCCGTGCATCGTCAAGCCGCTGCTGGGTGACGACCTTGTCGAGATATTCGGCGAAGGTCATCTTGTGCTCGGGCTGCCGGCGGTCGAGTTCGATGACGTGCGGCAGGTATTGGATATACCGGAAAGCGATGTCGATCGTCGCCGACCGGATGCCATGCGCGACCGCGTCGCGCCGCACCTCGGCGAGAAAACCGTTGAAATCGCTTTCCGCCGCTGCCGCAATCCCGCCCCCCAGCGGGACCATCAGCAACGGAGCCGCAGCGAGCAAGGCCCGGCGGCTCATGCGGAAAGGCATCATCACTGTGCCCCCGCTCTCACTCTTCCCCGGACGCTCTTTGCCATAAATCCCTGAATAATTCAATAATCACGCCGCGCGCAGAACAAAATCAACGTGGATCTCGTCGTAGGGAAATAGGATCCGACCGTCCTCCACATGGTCGAGGACCCCCGCCTTGAGCAAGGCCTTCGTTCATCGGGGATTGTCCCGCAGCGGTGCTTTCCGGCTAGATCTTGATACCAAATTTTGGTATCAATACGTGTGCGCGGAAGGCACCGCAAAACCCTGGAAGCCATTTTTGCCGATCCGGTGCGGGCGAATGTGCCGTGGGCAGAGGTTGAAGCGCTGTTCATTGCCGCTGGCGCGTCGGTCTCGGAGGGCCGAGGATCGCGGGTCCGCGTCAGTCTCAATGACGTGGATGCGGTGTTTCACCGGCCACACCCGGAGAAGGAGACTGACAAGGGGGCGTTGAAATCGGTTCGACGGTTCCTCCGCGAGGCGGGAGTGCGGCCATGACCACGATGACCCATGACGGCTATGTGGCGACCATCGAACTTGACGAGGAGGCCGGGGTTTTTCACGGCGAGGTGATCAACACGCGGGACGTGCTGACCTTCCAGGGACGCACTCTCGACGAACTGAAGACCGCCTTTGGCGACACGATCGCCGATTATTTCGAATGGTGCCGGGAACGCGGCAAGGAGCCGCAACGGCCCTATTCCGGGAATTTTACCGTGCGCGTCTCCCCGGAATTGCATCGCCGCGTCGCCACCACGGCCGCGCGGAGGGGCAAGAGCGTCAACGCATTTGTCGCGGAGACGCTGGAGCGATCGGCGGAAAACCCGGGCTAGCTAATCGTCGGCTGCCGCGGCGGCGGCAGAAGCGGCCGGCAGTGGGCGGCGGCGCGCGTCGCGCAACAGCAGCAGCAGGGGTAGGGTAGCGAGCGCGATCAACATTATCAGCTTGAAATCATCGATATAGGCGACCATTGCGGCCTGCCGCGTCACCTCGGCGTTGAGCGCGGCAATCCCGCCCGGATTCGTGAGGCTGAACGGCGCCGCCAGATAGGGCGCCTGCGCAAGCGGATTGTCCGGCCGCAGGCCTTCGACCAGACGCGAATGAACCACCTGAGTCTTCTCGGCCAAGTTTGCGACCAGAATGCTGATGCCGGTGCTGCCGCCGAGGTTGCGCATCAGGCTGCGGATCGCCGTCCCCTGGGTCAGGATGTGGCGCGGCAGAGTCGACAACGCGATGATGTTCAGGGGCACCTGGGTGCAGCCGAGGCCGAAGCCCTGCAAAAACCCGGAGATGATGACCGGCGCCATGCCCATCTGCAGCGAAAAGCCACTCATCTGCCACATCGACACCGCGGTCAGCAGAAAACCGAACAGAATGATCAGCCGGTTGTCGACGCGGGTGATCAGCGGGGCGACGATGAACATCGCCATCATGCTCCCGATGCCGCGCGGCACGGTCACCAGCCCGGTGGTCATCACCGGATAGTTCATCAGGCTTTGCAGCATCGTCGGCAGCAGCGCCAGGGTGCCGGTCATGATCAGCCCGCCACAGAACATCAGCACGGTGCCGGCCATGAAATTGGGGCTCGTCAACAGGTCGCGGTTGAGAAACGAGCGCTCGTCGGTGGTTGCCGTGTGCACGGTGAAAAGATAGAAGCCGAGCCCGGCGACCGTCGCCTCGATCCAGATCTCGCTCGAATGGAACCAGTCCTTCAACTCGCCGCGGTCGAGCATCAACTGCAAGGCGCCGACCCCCAGGCTCAGCGTGAGGAACCCGACGAAATCGAACGGCTCGCGATGCACATGGCGGGTCTGGCGGATGAAAATCAGGATGCCCAGCGTGCACAGCACGCCGACCGGCAGGTTGATGTAGAACACCCAGCGCCAGCTGTACTCATAGGTCAACCAGCCGCCGAGCGCCGGCCCCATGATCGGCCCGCAGATCGTGCCCATGCCGAACACCGCCATGGCATACCCGTGACGCTCCGGCGGGTTGATCTGCAACAGCGTCGCCTGCGACAGCGGGGACAACCCGGCTCCGGCCACGCCCTGCAACGCGCGAAAGAACACGAGTTGGCCGA
>JBGPTQ010000188.1:0-5064 GCA_041490725.1 Allostellaceae bacterium
ATCCCGTTCGGCCTGATACTGACCCGCCTCTCCGGACATGGCGACATCAGGCAGATCGGCTCCGGCAATATCGGCGCGACCAACGTCTTGCGCACCGGCAGCAAGGCGCTCGCCGCGCTGACCCTGGCCTGCGACGTGCTGAAGGGTTCCGCCGCCGTGCTGATCGGCGACGAGTGGAGCGAGGTGGCGGCGCTGGCCGGCGGGGCCGGGGTGATCGTCGGTCATCTGTTCCCGGTATGGCTCAGGTTTCGCGGCGGCAAGGGGGTGGCGACGGCGCTCGGCGTCTTGCTCGTGATCGCCTGGCCGATTGCGGTCGCGGCGGCGGCGCTGTGGCTCGCGACGGCGGCCATCTACCACTATTCCTCGCTCGCCGCCCTGGTCGCCGCGGTGGCGAGCGCGGCGCTCGCCGCCGCCCTCGTCGAGCCGGCGCGCGCCGGGCTGGTCGCCCTGATCGCGCTCCTCGTCATCCTGCGCCACCATGACAATATCCGGCGGCTGCTGGCCGGCACCGAGAGCCGGATTTCCTCCGGCAAAGGCTGAGACTGCCCTGGAAACGCCCCTGGAAACAAAGGCATCCGCGCGCGAACTCGAACCGCAGGAACGCCTCGACTGGCTGCGCTTGAGCCGGAGCGAAAGCGTCGGGCCGGTCACCTTCTACGCCCTCTTACGCCGCTTCGGCTCGGCCGGGGCCGCGCTCGACGCGCTGCCGCGTCTATCTAGTCGCGAGGGGGCGCGGCAGGTGGTCGCGGTAAGCCGCCGCGACGCCGCGGTGGAACTGGCGGCGGTCGAACGCCTCGGCGGCCGCCTTGTCTGCTGGGGCGAGCCGCTCTATCCGAGCGCCCTCGCCGCGGTCGAGGATGCGCCGCCGGTGTTGACCGTGCTCGGCCGCCCGGAAATGCTCGCCAGGCTGATCCTCGCCCCGATGGTCGCGGTAGTCGGCGCGCGCAACGCCTCGGCCAATGGCCGCCGGCTCGCCCGCGACCTTGCCGCCGGGCTGGGCGAATCTGGGATCGTCGTCGTTTCCGGGCTGGCCCGCGGGATCGACGCGGCGGCGCATCTCGGGGCGCTGGAGACGGGCTCGGTCGCGGTCGTCGCCGGCGGCGTCGACATCGTCTATCCGGAGGAGAATCGCGGACTCCACGAGGCGCTCGCGCGGGATGGCGCGATCCTCGCCGAATTGCCGCTCGGCACCGAGCCGCAGGCCCGCCATTTCCCGCGCCGCAACCGCATCATCTCGGGCATCGCGCTCGGGGTCGTCGTGGTCGAGGCGGCGGCGAAATCGGGCTCGCTGATCACCGCGCGCTTTGCCCTCGAACAGGGCCGCGAGGTCTTCGCGGTACCCGGCTCGCCGCTCGACCCGCGCAGCCGCGGCACCAATGATCTCTTACGCAACGGCGCGACCTTGACCGAAAACGCCGCCGACATCCTGGCTCAACTCGGGCCGCTGCTGCAGGGCCGCCCGCCGATTCGCGAGATTGCGCCGGCACAGCCGCGCCTGGCGCTGTCGCCGGCGGCGCCCAGGGCCGCGATGCCGGCGATACCGGCGATGTCAGCCCCGGGCGCACCGGTCAGCGAGGATGACGCGCTCGACCTGATCATCGAAAAACTCAGCCCGACCCCGGTCGCGGTTGACGAACTGGTGCGCCAATGCCAATTGTCAGCCGCTTCCGTCGCCACCCTGCTGCTCGAGTTGGAACTCGCCGGCCGCGTCGAGCGTCATCCCGGCAATCTGGTCTCGCTCCGCTAACTGACCCTTAGCGCCGCTATTTTTTGAATGTCCCGTATGAACGTCGTTGTCGTTGAGTCGCCGGCCAAGGCGAAGACCATCAACAAGTATCTTGGACGCGACTACAAGGTCGTCGCCAGCTACGGCCATATCCGCGACCTCCCGGCAAAGGACGGGTCGGTCCTCCCCGATTCGGATTTCGCCATGTCGTGGGAGGTCGACGGCAAGTCCGAGAAGCACATCAGGGAGATCGCCGAGGCGCTGCGCGGCGCCGACCGGCTGTTCCTCGCCACCGACCCCGACCGCGAGGGCGAGGCGATCTCCTGGCATGTGCGCGAGGTGTTGCAGGCGCGCCGCGCCTTGAAGGATGTCGACGTCAAGCGCGTCGTATTCAACGAGGTGACGCGCACCGCCGTGCTCGAGGCCTTCCGCCACCCGCGTGAGATCGACGGCGAGCTGGTCGAGGCCTATCTCGCCCGCCGTGCGCTCGACTACCTGGTCGGCTTCACGCTGTCGCCGGTGCTGTGGCGCAAATTGCCCGGCAGCCGCTCGGCCGGCCGCGTGCAATCGGTCGCGCTGCGCCTGGTCTGCGAGCGCGAAGCCGAGATCGAGGCGTTCCGGGCGCGCGAATACTGGACGATCGAGGTCGATCTCCAGACCGAGGCGGGCGACCGCTTCACCGCGCATCTGTCGCACCTCGACGGCAAAAAGCTCGAGCGCTTCGACCTCGACAGCGAGGCGAAGGCCCGTGCCGCCGCCGATGCGATCCTCGCCGCCGGAATCCTCAGCGTCGCCTCGGTCGAGCACCGCGAGGTGCGGCGCAACCCGTTTCCGCCGTTCACCACATCGACCCTGCAGCAGGAAGCCTCGCGCAAGCTCGGCTTTGGCGCGAGCCGGACGATGCGGGTCGCGCAGCGGCTCTACGAGGGCATCGATCTCGACGGCGATACCGTCGGCCTGATTACCTATATGCGCACCGACGGCGTCGCGATCGCCGCCGAGGCGATCGCCGCCGCGCGCGCGCTGATCGGCGGCGAGTTTGGTGCCCGCTATGTGCCGGGCGAGCCGCGGGTCTATAAGAGCCCGGCGAAGAACGCGCAGGAGGCCCACGAGGCGATCCGCCCGACCGATCTCGCCCGCCGGCCCGGCGACGTCGCCGGCCATCTCGATAACGACCATCGCCGCCTCTACGAGCTGATCTGGAAGCGCACGGTGGCGAGCCAGATGGCCTCGGCCCTGCTCGACCAGGTCAGCATCGACATTGCCGATACGAGCGGCCGCGTGCGCCTCCACGCGACCGGCTCGGTCGTGGTGTTCGACGGGTTCCTGAAGCTGTACCAGGAAGACCGCGACGACGCGGCCGAGGAAGACAGCGAAGGCCGGCGCCTGCCGAATATGCGCGACGGCGAGCGCCTGGCGCGCGGCGCGGTCAACCCGGCGCAGCATTTCACCCAGCCGCCGCCGCGCTATAGCGAGGCGAGCCTCGTCAAGAAGCTCGAAGAGCTCGGCATTGGCCGCCCCTCGACCTATGCCTCGATCATCCAGGTGTTGCAGGACCGCGACTATGTGCGGCTCGACAAGCGCCGCTTCGTGCCGGAGGACCGCGGGCGCCTCGTCACCGCGTTCCTGACCAGCTTTTTCGAGCGCTATGTCGAATACAATTTCACCGCCGACCTCGAAAACCAGCTCGACGAGGTCTCGGGCGGGCGGGTCGACTGGAAGGAGCTGTTACGCAATTTCTGGCGCGATTTTTCCTCCGCGGTCGCCGGCACCAAGGATTTGACGATCAAGTCGGTGCTGGAAGCGCTCGATGCCGAGCTCGGCCGCCATTTCTTTCCCGACGACGGCCCCAATAACTCAGCCGGGCGCGACCCGCGCCTGTGCCCGGGCTGCGGCGCTGGCCGCCTCTCCTTGAAGCTCGGCCGCTTCGGCGCCTTTATCGGCTGCTCCAATTATCCCGAATGCCGCTATACCCGCGCCTTCGGGGTCGAGACCGAGGGCGAGCCCGGCGGCGCCGACACGGTGCTCGGCAGCGACCCGGTGAGCGGCCACAGCGTCGGCCTGAAAAAGGGCCCCTACGGCCATTATCTCCAGCTCGGCGAGGCTGAAAACGGCAATAAGCCCCGGCGAGTCGCGCTGCCGCGCGGACTCAAGCCCGCCGATGTCGATCTCGACACCGCGCTCAGATTGCTGGCATTGCCGCGCGAGATTGGCCATCACCCCGAGACCGGCGAGCCGATCACCGCCGGGATCGGCCGGTTCGGCGCCTATATCAAGCACGGCGCGTCGTTTACCTCGCTCGCCGCCGATGACGACGTCTTGACCATCGGCCTCAATCGGGCGGTGACGCTGTTGGCCGAAGCCAAGAACGGGGCGCGACGCGGGCCGCAATTGCTGCGCGAGCTTGGCCCCCATCCCGCGGGCGGCGCGGTCCCCTTATACCGCGGGCGGTATGGACCCTATGTCAGCCATGACGGAATCATCGCCTCGCTGCCGAAAGGCGCCGATCCCGACAGTTTCTCGCTCGATGCGGCGGTCGCGCTGCTCGCGACGCAGCGCGCCAAGGGCAAGCCCCGACGCGCAGCCCGCAAAGCGCCAAGCCGCAAAGCGCCAAGCCGCAAAGCCGCGTCCGCCGCCGCGCCGACCAGCTCGGGCAATGGCGCGAAGCAGCCGCCGCATCGCGCTGCCGCTAAGCCCAAGGCAAAGGCGCCGGCCAAGGCCGCGCCGAAGCCGGCGCGCCGCGGGCCGGCCTGATCATGAATTGTCATCCCGGCGAAGGCCGGGACCCACCGATCAGCTTCCCCTGAGGGTTGACAAGTGGGTCCCGGCCTTCGCCGGGATGACCACATCTTGCCTGTAGGAATGTGAGCAGATCCACGCAATCCCTGCCTTCGCCCGAGGCGCTCGTTGAATTCCTACGCGACAATCCGGGCGCGCTCGGCACCCGCGAGATTGCCCGCGCCTTCGGGCTGGGACCGGCCGAACAGCCGGCGTTGCGCGACATGCTGAAGAGGGTCGGGCGGTCCGGCGAACTGGGGCGCCCCACGGGTCAAGCCCGTGGGCTGAAGGCCCACGCCAACCGCAAATTCGTCGCCGGGCCAGCGCTCCCGGAAATCATGCCGGTCGAGCGCTTCGGCAGCGATGCCGACGGCGCGCCCTTGGCCCGCCCGCTGGCCTGGTCGGCGAGTGGCGAGGCGCCGAGCTTTCGACTTATTGGCACGGCCGGCGATGAGCTCGCGCCCGGCGAGCGCGCGCTGGCCCGGCTGATCCACCGCGATTCAGGCGAGATCGAGGCCGAAATCATCCGCCGCCTCGACGAAGCGGCGAGCCGCGTCGTC
>JBGPTQ010000189.1:0-5057 GCA_041490725.1 Allostellaceae bacterium
ACGAGATGGTCGCCCCCGGCCGATAGCGGCGCCGCGCCGGCGTTATGGAGGCGGGAATAGAACGCCGCGATCCGCTTCATCGCGTCGGCGAGGTCGATCGGGTTGACCGGCGCGTCGCCATGGTCGCCGACCCGGCACAATTCATAGGGCGCGACGAGGCTGACATGGTGCACCCGGCGCATCAGCGTCGACATGCTGCGGACCTCGCGGGGCCCATGCCGCGCCCCGGGGCGGTTGGTGGTGCCGCCATCCCACGGCACGCCGACGATGGCGATGTCGAGCTTTTTCGGGTCGCGCTCGATCGGCAGCCGCATGAAGGTCGCGATCTCGCCGAAACGCGGGACGACCATGCCGGAGAGCGGCTCGGGGAATTTGTCAGAGGATTTATCGGCCATCTATTTCAGCTCAACCAAGCGATGTAGTATCACGTGATGCAAAGTTATCGTCGTCCCGGCGAAGGCCGGGACCCACTGATCAGCTCCCGAGTCAGTTTAAAAGTGGGGCCCGGCCTTCGCCGGGACGACGTTGTTGGTTAGCAGAAAGCTCAGACCTTAATTCTTCCAGCATCCGGCCGTGCGAATTGTCGAGACGCTGTACGATCGCCGTCAGCACATGCATGTCGTCACGCAGGCTTGCGACTTCGCTGGTCAGCCGTTGCAGCGCCTGCCCGATATATCCGAGGTCGATGGTGGGCTCGCTCGGGCTATCGCTCACGGTCCGATCTCCATCAAGGGCACCTTATCCTAATATAGGGGCGTTGCGCGCGCCGGCGAAGCGCACGATAGGCGGCCGGTTTTGCGCTATCCTTAGCCGAGCGGCATTCAGCTGGGCCGGGGGAAGGGATGCTCACCAAAGAGATTATTTTCGGCATGAATCTCCTGACCCTGGCGGGCTTTGTCCTGATGGGGATCGGTCTCACCCTCCACCGGCAGCAGAAGGTTCGCGCACCCGTCGCCTTCGCGCTAATGGGCGCGGGGACGGCGCTGGTATTTCTCGGCTTCTATGTCGCTGTGCCGGCAAATTCCTGAGCACGCGATTAGTAAGCGATAGCAATCCCCCGGCTCGCGCGGTTGCAACATCAGGCGAAGCGCGGGATGCTGCGCCGCAGTCACCCAACCCCACGCAACCACCGGGAGGATCCGGCCATGCCCACGCAAATCGGCGAGAATCTGGCGAAGAAGAAGCTCGCGGCGAACGAGCTGGTGCTGTGCATGGGGGTCAACCAGCTGCGCACCCCGAACATCGCGATGATCGCGGCGGCGTGCGGCTTCGACGCGGTCTATATCGACCTCGAGCACAACCCGACCTCGCTCGAAACCGCGGCGGGTGTGTGCGTCGCCGCGCTCGGCATGGGCATCACGCCGATCGCCCGGGTCACCTCGCACGACCCGCACGACGCGACCCGCATCCTCGATAGCGGAGCGCAGGGGGTCATGGTGCCGCATATCCAGAACGCCGCCGAAGCCAAGGCGATCGTCGATGCGTGCCTCTATGCGCCCTTGGGCCACCGCTCGGCCTTCGGCAGCGGGCCGCAGCTTGGCTATGCGGCGATCGGCCAAGCCGAGGTGTGCAAGATCATCAACCAAGAGACCCTGCTGATGGCGATGATCGAGACGCCCGAAGCGGTCGCCAACGCCGACGCCATTGCCGCGGTCGAGGGCATCCACGTCCTCCACATCGGCGCAAGCGACCTCTCGACCGAGATGGGCATCCCCGGGCAGTACAAGCACGAGCGGATGCGCGCGGCCTTCGAGACCGTCGCCAAGGCGGCGCGCGCCCATGGCAAGGCGATGGGGGTCGGCGGGGTGCGCCAGGATTTCGAGTTCCAGAGCTGGCTGATCGGGATCGGCATGCGCTACCTGACCGGCGGCTCGGACGTCGGCTATATCCTCAGCGCCGGCCGCGCCGATGTGAAGCAGCTGCGCGAGCTGAAACTGCCCTGATGCTCCGGCGCGCGACCCGCTCCGACATATCCCGCATCTTCGAGATCCGCGACAGTGTGGGTGAAAACCGGCTGTCCGATCCGAGTGCGGTGACCGAGGCGGGCGCGGCCTGGTTCATCGATAACCGGGCATTATGGGTCTGGCAGGAGGCGGACGGGCTCGTCACCGGGTTTTCCGCCGGCGATGTGCGCGATGGCTCGATTTGGGCGTTGTTCGTCGCGCCAGGGCACGAGGGGAAAGGCATCGGCCGCGCTTTGCTGAAGGCGGCGTGCGACGCGCTGCGCGAGGCTGGCCACCGGCTCGCGATCCTCAGCGCCGAGCCCGGCACCCGGGCCGAGCGGCATTACCGCGCCGACGGCTGGACCGTCACCGGGACAAACCAAAAGGGCGAGCTCGTCTTTCAGAAGCCGCTTTGAGGGGCCGGCCGCCTGACGAGCGGGTATACGCTGCCCGCGGCGCAATGCCGTAAGTTGGCCGCTAATTCATCGACCACCCTGCAACCCGATCATGTGCCGTTCCGGCCCGGAGGCGGCAAGTTGGGCAAGAACGGTCTGCCAATTTCGGGCGGCGCTGGGCCCCAGGGCTGCGGCGGCATATCGGCCGGCGATGGTTCGGCTCCTGGCTCCGGCGGCGCGAGGAGTGCCATCGGCCCCGGATCGTGGCCACCGGCAAAGTGCACCAGCGCATCGATGCGGCGATCGACTGATGGATGCGTAGCGAACAAATCGGCGAAGCCCTCGCGCGGGTTGTCGACGCACATCTCCATGACGGCCGAGGTCGCACCGGGAAGCTCGCCGCGTCCTTCGATCTTGCGCAACGCGGTGATCATCGCGTCGGGGTTCTTGGTCAGCTCGACCGAGCCTGCGTCGGCGAGGAACTCGCGCGAGCGCGACAGCGCTAAGCGGATGAGGAGGGAGAGGAACCACGCGAGCGCAATCAGCGCGACGCCGATCAGGATCGCAATCATCGCGCCGCCCGAGCCCTTGCGGTCGCTATCGCTGCCGCGCCCGCGCCGGCCGATGCCCGACTGGAAAAGCATCCGAAACACCAGCTCGCCGAAAAACGAGATCACCCCGGCGATGACGACGGCGATGACCAGAAGGCGCACATCGCCGTTGCGGATGTGGGTGAGCTCATGGCCGAGCACCGCTTCGACTTCGGAATCGTCGAGTGTTTGCAAGAGCGCCGTCGTCGCCGTGATGGCATATTGCTGCTCGGTAAGACCGGTGGTGAAAGCGTTGAGCGCCGGGCTCTCCATCGTCTTGAGCCGCGGCATGGTGATGCCGCGCGAGATGCAGAGGTTTTCAAGCAGATTGAAGAGCCGCGGCTGCTCCTGGCGTGTCACCTCGCGACCGCCGGTCAGTGCGTCGATCAGACCTTGATGGAACTTGTAGGCGATGAAGACCCACAATGCCGCGCCGAGCGTCGCCCACGGGAAGGCCACGACGAAATCGCGCCGCGCGGCGGCGAGAAGCCAGTCGATCGAAGCATCGCCGCCGAGGGTTTCCGCCATCAGCGCGCCGGCGAAGACCAGCACGTAGACAAGGAAGAAAAGCCCGATCAACAGCACAATCGAACGTATCCGGTTCGCGCGGATGTGCGTATAGAGACCGTAGGCTTGTTCCATGGCCGGGAGCCTCGACGCCTCGCTACTCGATACAAACTAATGAAACACACCCTACCGTGTCATACCGGCGAAGGCCGGTATCCACAGGCGAAGTGGGTCCCGGCCTCCGCCGGGACGACGAAATGGGTGGCAAGCGTCTGGTGAGGCACGGAAGGGTGGGAGCCGCGCGCGGGCATCAAAATTGCCGGCATCAAAATTTTACTGCCGGCGCCTGGTCGAGCGTCTTGCGATCCTCCCCGACGTCGAAGAACTCGCGCGGCGCGAACCCGAAGGTGCTGGCGAACAGGGCGGCCGGGAATTGTTGGATGCCGGTGTTGTACTCCTGCACCGCATTGTTGAAGAAGCGCCGCGCCGCGGCGAGCTTGTTCTCGATGTCGGTGAGTTCGGATTGCAGCTGCTGGAAATTGGCGTTGGCCTTCAGGTTCGGATAGGCCTCCGATAGCGCGAACAGCTGGCGCAGGGCGCCGGTCAACATGTTCTCCGCCGCCGCCTGCGCGGCCGGGCCCTGCGCGCTGATGGCGGCGTTACGCGCCTGCACCACGGCTTCGAGGGTACCGCTTTCGTGGGCCGCGTAACCCTTCACGGTCTCGACCAAATTCGGGACAAGATCGTGGCGCTGTTTGAGTTGCACGTCGATGTCGGCGAACGCCTGGCTGACCCGCTGCCGCATGGCGACGAGACCATTATAGACGGTGAATACCCAGATCAGCAGAAGCGCAAGGACAGCGATGACGGTAATAACGGTCCAGCCAGACATGCCGTGAAACTCCTCCCGCTAACCGCCGCTCGACGCGGGCAAGCAACGCACGCCGGCGACGCTTCGACGGCATCGTGCGGTCAAAGCGTCACGCGCCGCAAGTGCGCCGCAACGGGAGGGGACCCGCCGCGGTAGCGGCGGTGGGCGCGATGCCGTAAGCTAACCGCCAATCCCGTCGACCACCTCAGCCGAGGAGCCCCCGATGAAAGTCACCACTGCGATCGCCCAGATCCTCAAGCGCGAGGGCGTCGAATTTCTGATCGGCTATCCGGTCAACCCGATTATCGAGGGCGCGGCCGAGGCCGACATCCGCACGATCATGGTCCGCCAGGAGCGCATCGGCCTGCATATGTGCGATGCCGTCGCCAAGGTGACCTCGGGCGACAAGATCGGCGTCTTTGTGATGCAGCATGGCCCGGGCACCGAGAACGCCTTTGGCGGCGTCGCGCAATCCTACGGCGATTCCTGTCCGGTGGTCGTGCTGCCGGCCGGCTATGCCCGCAACATCAACCAGGTGCGGCCCAATTTCAACGCCGCGCTCAATTTCCGCAACGTCACCAAATGGTCGGAGCAGGTGACCGTCGCCGATGCGACGGTGGAGGCAATGCGGCGCGCCTTTACCCAGGTCAGGAACGGCCGGCCCGGCCCGGTATTGGTCGAGTTCCCGACCGATATCCTGCGCGAAGAAGTTCCGGACGCGCTGGTCGCCGAATACACCAAGGTGCCGCGC
>JBGPTQ010000190.1:0-5053 GCA_041490725.1 Allostellaceae bacterium
CAGCGCCGCCACCGCGAGCGGCTGCCACAAGCGGCGGAACAGCACGCTATCGTGCGCCAGCACCGCCGCGACGGTGTCCCCGGGCGCGGCCCGCCACAGAGAGAGCGCCTCGAGATAATCGCGCGCCCGGGTCCCCGGGACCCGCCGCGCCGCGCGCAACACCCACCACGGCAGCGCGCCCCGGCCGGGCCGCAATGCCCAGTGCTCGCCCGTCTGGAGATCGATGAACGGGATCGCCGCCTCGGCGGGCCGCTCGAAGGTCTCGAGCGCCCCGATGCGCTCGATATAGGCGAGCGCCGCCCTGTTGCCGGTGAGCAGCAGGTGATTGCCGTTGTCGATACGGCAGCCCAGTTCGCCATCGACAAACGAGCGGCAGCGCCCGCCGGCCTGCGGACCCGATTCGTAGAGGATTACGGCACACCCCTGATCGGCCAGCGTGACGGACGCGGCCAGACCGGCGAGACCGGCCCCGACGACATGAACTCGGCCCGGCGGCGCGGCGGCTTCCGTCATAGCAACCCGTGGCGCAGCACCAGCCACAGCTTTTGCGCCTTCGACAGGCTGATTCGCCTGGTCGGATCGCGCCATCCCGAGCGCAGCAGCGCGTCGAGCATCGCGCGGTAGAACGCGCCCATCACCGCCGCCGGTCGCATCGCGCGGTGCGAGCAGCCCGCCATCGCCCGAGCGGCCTCGGCAAAATGCCGCTCGGCGATGGCGGCCAGATCGCGGCAGGCCGCCGGCAGCGCGGGATGACGCAGCGCCTCGGTCGGCTCGGCGCCGCGGATGCCGTGCCGATCGAGGATCTCGCGCGGCAAATAGAGCCGGCCGCGCTGCGCATCCTCGTCGAGATCACGCAGGATGTTGGTCAGCTGCAAGGCGCGGCCGAGGGCGTCGGCGACGGCATGGGCCTGTGCGCTCGGATCGCCGAAGATATGCACCGACAAATGACCGACCGCGCTTGCGACGCGGGCGCAATAACGGTCGAGGGTCGCCAGATCGGGGGCGCGAATATCTTCCACCGCATCCATCTCCATACCGTCAATAACGGTGTGGAAGTCCGAGCGGCGCAGTTGATAACGCATGACTGGCTCGCTCAGCGCGCGAGCGACGAGATGGCGCGGGCGTCCGGCATAAAGCGCATCGATTTCCGCGTGCCAGGCGGCAAGCGCCGCCTTCTTGTGCTCGGGCGGGCTGGCGATGTCGTCGGCGATGTCGTCGACCTCGCGGCAGAAGGCATAGACGGCATACATCCCGTTGCGGCGGTCTTTCGGCAGGAGCCGCATCGCCCAATAGAACGAGGTGCCCGCCGACTCGACCCGCTGGCGAATCGTCTCGCGTAGCGTCGCATCGTCGGGAATGGCCCCGGCGCTGTCGGAGACCGTCCCAGTCATCGCCCTTGGCATTGCCGGTGGTGAACCTGGGGGCGGGCGAGGATGCCGGTGAGGAAGGCTGCCGCGACATCGCTCCTGGCGAGCTTGACGCGGCTCGCCAGCGGGTCGCCGCGGCGCAGGCGGCGCGCGAGGCGCGCGGCAAGCGCGACGATGACCGCCGATTCCCAGCGCAACCCGCGGGCGGCGACCCCGGCCGGCAGGGCGCGCGCGGTCGCGATCAGGCTCTCGGTGCGGTCGAGCATGGTGTCCAGCACCCGCCGCAATCCGGGGCTCACCGCCGCCGCCGACAGCATTTCGACCCCGCTTCCCGCCGCGTCGAGATCGGCGAGCGGCAGGTAGACCCGATCAAGGGCGCGGTAATCGGCGGCGCAATCCTGCAGATGGTTGAGCACCTGCAAGGCGGCGCACAGCGCATCGGAGGCCGGCCAGGTAGTGCGGCTTTCGCCGTGCAAATCGAGCAGCTGGCGCCCGACCGGCGCGGCCGAATAGCGGCAATACTCCATCAGATCGTCCCAGTCGCGGTAGCGCAGCTTGACCGCATCGAGGCGAAACGCCTGGAGCACGTCATGGCAATGCTGCGCCGTGACGCCGGTGGCCGCGAGGCTCTCGCGCATCGCGGCGGCGGCCGGCGACGCGCCGCCCGACTCGCCCCCGGAAGCTCCATCCAAGATCGCCGCCATGCGGTCGAGGCGGCGCAGCTTGTCCGCGGCGGCGAGGATCGGACTATCGGCGATGTCGTCGGCGTTGCGGGCAAACCGGTAGAAGGCGTGGACATGAACGCGCAGGTCGCGGCGGATCAGCCACGAGCCGACCGGGAAGTTCTCATCGCCGCGTCCTTTGCCGGAGGGCGCCTCGATGCTGGCGGTCCCGGGGGCGGTCCCGGGGGCGGTATCGGGCGGCGGCGTGCCGGCGTAGAGCGCGGTCATCTGACATAACCGTTGGCTTTGAACCAGGCGACGGCATCGCTCAGAGCTTGGCGCGCCGGCCGCGGCGCATAACCCAGCTCCTCAACGGCGCGCGTCGAGCTGAAGAACATCTTCTTCTTCGACATCCGCACCCCGTCCACCGTGGCGAACGGCTCGCGCCCGGTCAGCCGCGCGATGGCCTCGGCGCCGCGCGCAATCGGCAGCAGCGCCGCCTGGGGGATCTTGAAAGCGGGCGGGCGCCGCCCGGTCAGCCGGGCGACCTCAACGAGGATCTCTCCGAGGCTCAGATTCTCGCCGCCCAGAATATAGCGCCGGCCGATCTGCCCGGAACTGGCCGCGAGCAGATGGCCGACCGCGACGTCATCGACGTGGGCGACGTTGAGGCCGGTATCGACATAGCCCGGCATCCGGCCGCGCGCGGCCTCGACGATCAGCCGGCCGGTCGGCGTCGGCTTGATGTCGCCGGGACCGATCGGGGTCGACGGATTGACGATCACCGCCGGCAGACCGCGCTCGACGACCAGCTCGGTGACCACCGCTTCAGCCTCGAATTTCGAGCGCTTGTAAGGGCCGATCATGTCCCCGGCGCGGCTCGCGGTCGCCTCGTCGGCAACGCCGCCCGGCACGATCCCCAAGGTGGCGACGCTGCTGGTGTAAACGATGCGCTCGACCCCGGCGCCTGACGCCGCGAGCATCAGCTCCCTGGTGCCCGTGACGTTGACGCGGAACATCGGCCCGGGGTCTCGCACCCACAGCCGGTAATCGGCCGCGACATGAAACAGGTAGCGGCAGCCCTTGACCGCCGCGGCGAGCGAGTCGGGGTTTTCGAGCGAGCCTTCCGCGACCTCGACGGCGAGCCCCGCGAGGTTGCGGCGGTCGCTCTTGGGGCGCGCCAGCACCCGCACGGGATGCCCGGCCTTGAGCAGCGCCCGCGCGACGGCCGAGCCGACAAACCCGGTGGCGCCGGTGACGAGGCACAAGCCCGAGGGAAGCGACATGGTCAGCGGACTCTCATGTCATGCACCACCAAAACCCGACCCATTCTCGCAAAACCTTGCAGCGGGCGCACCCCTTTGCGATATAGTAATACTTGGCGTGATAGAGGTATTACCATGCCGAGGGTAACAAGCAAGGGCCAGGTTACGATCCCAAAGCGGGTCCGCGATTATCTCGGGCTTAGAGCAGGCTCGACCGTCGAGTTCCGGTATGTCGGCGACGGACGGATCATGCTGACAGCAGATGAGGGCGCCGAAAAGCGCGCAAAGCGTGAGAAAGAGCGCTTCGAGAAGGCTCTCGCGGCGCTGCGGGGCAGCGCCGGCCCGGGAATGAGCACCAACGAGGTTATGAGACTTACGCGTGGCTGGGGTGAGCCGGATTACGACGTAAAGTGATCCTAGTCGACACCAATGTGCTGCTCGACTTGGTCACTGACGATCCGGTCTGGGCCGAGTGGTCGCAACGACAGCTCCGCGCAGCGGCTGCGACAGACGAGTTAGCGATAAATGAAGTGGTTTTTGCCGAACTATCCGTCCGATACGCGGTGATCGAACAGGTCGAAACCATGCTGGAGCGGGTTCGCGCAACCTTCGTGCCGACCCCGCAGCAAGCCTTGTTCCTCGCCGGCAAGGCCTTCCAACGATATCGCGCAGCCGGGGGCATCAGAACCGGCGTGCTGCCGGACTTCTTCCTGGGGGCACATGCTCTGGTCACCGACTCCCTTCTCCTGACGCGCGACAGGAGCCGCTATCGCACTTATTTTCCCACGATCGAGTTGATCTCGCCCGAGGATTAGAACGAAGCGCACGAGTCACGGGTAATCACCCCGACCGATTGCTGATGGAAGCGGATCTTGTAGGCATCGACCACCGCGGATAGCCGCGACCCGAGATCGGGAGCGGGCTTGGCGGCGACCAGCAGGATTTTGGTCGGCTGGCGGGTGATTTCGCGCGTTGCTAGATTTTGCCACTGTCCGTCGCCATCGCTGACGGTGAAGCCATCGGGAAAGTTCGGTGTGATGAACTGAGCGGCGAACTCGGCCCACTCGGTATCGGTCAATGGCCCCCGCCCGCGGATGTTGCGGCCGAAGAACAGTTCGGCGACGGGCATCCTCTGTTCCGACGGGAGCAGACAGGAATACGGCGGCGATGGCGACGACACCGCCGACGGTTCGGCGCACGCGGCAAGCGCCAGAAGCGGAGATGCCTTTGCCAGCTGCACGAGCTGCTCGCCCAATCTCTTACCCCTTGCCCGGACTTGTTCCGGGCATCCACGTCTGAAAAACATCGGCAGCCGGACAGAAAAAGGCGTGGATGCCCACGGATCAGGTCCGTGGGCTGAAGGCCCACGGGACAAGCCCGGCCACGGGGTGAACATGTACGATTTATTCTGCCGCGGCGTGCGCCGCGACCGGCTCGACCCGGGCGGCGCAGAATTTGTATTCGGGGATCTTGCCGAACGGGTCGAGCTGCGGGTTGGTCAGGACATTGGCCGCGGCCTCGGCGTAACAGAACGGGATGAACACCATGCCGAGGGCGATCGCGCTGTCGCTGCGCGCCTTCAATTCGATGCTGCCGCGTCGCGTGGTGACCCGAACGTGGTCGCCGGCGGCAATGCCGAGGCGGCGCAGCTCGGCGGGCGCCAGGCTCGCCGCGGCCTCGGGTTCGAGCTCGTCGAGCACGGTGGCGCGCCGTGTCATCGCCCCGGTATGCCAATGTTCGAGCTGGCGCCCGGTGGTCA
>JBGPTQ010000191.1:0-5052 GCA_041490725.1 Allostellaceae bacterium
CGCTCCGCTCTTCCGCCCTACGTCGGGACGCCGTCAGCGGCCCGCCAAGGCGCGGGCCAGCTGGCTGACCGCCTCCTGGTGCTTCTCGTTCTGGATCTCGCTGAAGTTGCGAGCGATCTCCAGCAGCATGCGCTGATGCGGCGCCGCCGGGCGCGGCACCTCTTCGCCCACCCCGTCGTAAAAATAGATGATCGGCGCATTCAGCACGCGCGCGATCTCGTACAGCCGGCCGGCCGACACGCGGTTGATCCCGCGCTCGTATTTGTGCGCCTGCTGGTAGGTAACGCCGATCATTTCGGCGAGCTGCTGCTGGGTCAGCCCCAGCATGATGCGACGCTCGCGGATGCGCGCTCCGACATGATCGTCGATCGCCGCCGTAGACCGCCCTCTCCTCGGCTTTGTCATTTGTCTTCACCCAAATTGTTCAGTCCGAACGCAGCCCTGTCTCCGGGCGCGCCCCGCTATTCACGTCAACGCGAATAAGCGGCGGAAATTCCCAACCTGAATTGAGCGGCCAAAAGATCAGGATCAATCGAACGCCGCGACCTGCACACGGCGCTTGCCGGGGCGCCCGCTCGGACGGCAAGTTAACGCCGATCCCTGTTGCGAAAGGCGCCCCTGATGACCGAACCGGTCGGCATTGCTCCCCATGGCTTGTCTTTGGGGCTGACCAATTACGGCGACCCCGATTTCGCGCTCTATCTGCGGCGCTCCTTTGCCCGCTCGATGGGCTATTCGATGGAGCTGCTGGCAAAGCCGGTGATCGGCATCGCCGACACCTTCTCCGGCTTCAACAACTGCCATCGCCATTTCCCCGAGCTGATCGAGGCGGTGAAGCGCGGCGTCTACGCCGCCGGCGGGTTGCCGCTGGTCTTCCCGACGATCTCGCTCGGTGAAGTCTTTCTCAACCCGACCAGCCTGATGTTCCGCAACCTGATGGCGATGGACACCGAGGAGATGATCCGCGCCCAGCCGATGGATGCGGTCGTCTTGGTCGGCGGCTGCGACAAGACCGTGCCGGCACAGCTGATGGGGGCGCTGTCGGCGGGCCGGCCGGCGATCGGGCTCGTCGCCGGGCCGATGCTGACCTCGCGCTGGCAGGGCGAGCGGCTCGGCGCCTGCACCGATTGCCGCCGCTTCTGGGCCAAGTTCCGCGCCGGCGAGGTCAGCCCGGCGGAAATCAGCGAGATCGAGGGCAATCTCGCGACCACCGCGGGGACCTGTGCGGTGATGGGCACGGCCAGCACGATGGCTTCGATCGCCGAGGCGCTTGGCATGATCCTGCCGGGGAGCGCGGCGATCCCAGCGGTGCATGCCGACCGGCTGCGTGCCGCCGAGGCGACCGGCCGGGCCGCGATGCGGCTCGCCGCGACCCGGCTCACCCCCGACCGCATCGTCACCCAACACGCGGTCGAGAATGCGTTTCGCGTGCTGATGGCGATCGGCGGCTCGACCAATGCGGTCTTGCATCTGACCGCGATTGCCGGTCGCGCCGGCATCGAGATCGATCTCAAGCGTCTCAACGAGATCAGCGATTCGACCCCGGTCATCGTCGATCTGATGCCGACCGGGCCGCATTACATGGAGGATCTGTTCGCCGCCGGCGGCATCGGCGCGGTATTACGCGAGCTGAAGCCGCTCTTGCATCTCGATTGCCTGACCGTCGCCGGCGAAACCCTGGGCGAGCGGCTGAGTGCGCCGGGCGGCCCAGCCGATCGCCGAGTCGACCGAAACGTCGTGCGGCCGCTGGCGGAGCCGCTGCAGCCGGTTGGCGGGCTCATAGCGCTGTTCGGCTCGCTGGCTCCGAAGGGCGCGATCTTCAAGCGCTCCGCCGCCGACCCCAAGCTGTTCGAGCGGGAAGGCCGGGCGGTCGTCTTCACCTCGCTCGAAGATTTGTCGGCGCGCATCGACGATCCCGGTCTCGACGTCACGCCGGACGATTTCCTCGTGCTGCAGAATGCCGGGCCGCTATCAGCTTCGGGCATGCCCGAGGCCGGCTATCTGCCGATTCCGGCGAAGCTGGCGCGCGCCGGGGTCCGCGACATGGTGCGCATCTCCGACGCGCGGATGAGCGGCACCGCCTACGGCTCGATCGTCTTGCATGTGACGCCGGATTCGGCGAGTGGCGGGCCGCTCGCCAAGGTGAGGAACGGCGACCATATCCGCTTGTCGGTCAAGGAGCGCCGCATCGACCTCCTCGTCCCGCCCGACGAACTCGCCCGCCGCAAGGCAGCCCCGGCGCCGATGCCCGAGCGCGGCTATGCAAGGCTCTATCGCCGCGAGATCCTGCAGGCCGACCGCGGCTGCGATTTCGATTTCCTGCGCAAGCACCCGCTCGGCGACGGTCGGGCGTGATGAGGCATATGATGCTTTTGCTCATCTCTCGGCTCCCTTAACATCGCATTCCCGGCGAAGGCCGGGACCCACCGATCCGCAAATCGAGCGCTTGATGAGTGGATCCCGGCTTTCGCCGGGAATGCGACTTTATGTTCATGGATTGCGCCAAAGGAGCCGAGCTGAAATGCCGATATCGATCCGTCCGCTCAATCCGGGTTTCGCCGGCGAGGTTGCCGGCATCGATTGCCGCCGACCGCTCGATCCCGACGAGGTCGCCGCGATCGAGGCGGGCATGGACCGCTTTGCCGTGCTGGTGTTCTACGACCAGCCCCTCAGCGACGAGCAGCAGCTCGCGTTCACCCGCCATTTCGGCGCACTCGAGAGCTACGCGACGCCCGGGCATATCCGCAGGCCCCAGCAGCAACGGTTAGGTCCGGGCATCGCCGATTTCTCCAACCTCGACAAGGACGGCGACATCCTCTCGGCCGAGGACCGGCTGTGGTTTTTCAAGCTCGGCGATCGGCTGTGGCACTCGGACAGCTCGTTCCGTCCGGTCCCGGCGAAGTATTCGCTGCTTTCCGGACGGATCATCCCGTCCTGGGGCGCCGACACCGAGTTTGCCGACATGCGCGCCGCCTACGACGCGCTCGATGCGCGCACCAAGGCCATGGTCGCCGATCTCGTCTGTGAGCATTCGCTGATCTATTCGCGCGCGGCGATCGGGTTTACCGACCTGACGCCGGAGGAGATCGCCGCCTTCAAGCCGGTGCGGCAAACTCTCGTGCGCACCCATCCGGTCACCGGGCGCAGATCGCTGTTTCTCGCTTCGCACGCCGGTGCGATCCTCGGCTGGACGGTCCCCGAGGCGCGCATGTTCCTGCACGAATTGACCGAGCATGCGACGCAGCGCGAGTTCGTCCATCGCCACAAATGGCGGGTCGGCGATCTGGTGATGTGGGACAATCGCCAGACGATGCACCGCGGCCGCCGTTTCGATCGCAACGAGGTGCGCGACGTGCGCCGCACCACGCTGGCCGGCGACGCGCCGACAATCGAACAGGCCGCATGACGCGGGCCGTGATGGAACCCGGCACGATCCCGGAGCGCGCGCTGGCCCTGCTCGATGTCTGGTTCGGGCCGCCCGGCGACCCGGACCGCGAGAAACATCGCCAGATCTGGTTCAAGTGCGCCCCGCAGCACGACGATAGGCTGCGCCATCTGTTTCTCGCCGACCACGAGCGCGCCGCGTCGGGTGCGCTCGAAGCATGGGAGGCGGTGCCACAGAGCGCCCTTGCCCTGGTGCTGCTGCTCGACCAGATCCCGCGCAACATCTTTCGCGCCACGCCGCGCGCCTATGCCACCGACCCGGCAGCGCGCGCCGCCGCCGACCGCGTGCTGGCCCGCGGCGTCGACCAGATGTTCGCGCCGGTATGGCGAAAATTCTTTTACATGCCGTTGCACCACAGCGAAAACCTGGCCGACCAGCGCCGCGCGACAGCGCTGGCCGAAAGCCTGCCCGATGACCGTGCCCCTGAGGAGCGCGGCGGGAACCGGCGGTATGGCCTGCCCTACGTTGACGTGATTGGGCGCTTCGGCCGCTTCCCCCACCGCAACGCGATCCTCGGCCGGGTCTCGACGCCCGAGGAGATCGCGTTCCTGGAGGAGGCCAAGGCGCCCGGTTGATCTTGTTCTGTGTCATCCCGGCGAAAGCCGGGACCCATCCCTGCCGTGGATACCGGCCTTCGCCGGTATGACAACAAAATGGGAGCCGCCATGCCGATCACCGATATCACCGTCACCGACATCGCGAGTTTCGCCGATGGCCATGAGTTCGGCGCCGCGGGCCCCTACATCCGCATCAAGGGCGTCGCGCGCGGCACGCTCGATCCCGCCGCGCCGGCGAATGCCGGCATTGTCGATCTCGACAAGGCGCCGACGGACGCCAAGGGCCTGGTCGAATACGCGACCGATTTCGACATCTTGCGGCCGAAGGATGCGCTGCGCGGCAGCGGGATTCTCGTCTACGACGTGCCCAATCGCGGCTCTAAGCGCATTTTCAATCTGCTCGACGACGTTCCGGCAAGCGATCCGGCCCGCACCAACGACCCGAAGACGAAAGAGGATGCCGGAATCGGTTTCTGCCTCGGGCGCGGCTATTCGCTGGTCTGGTCGGGCTGGGACCCGGGCGCGCCGCGGACGAATAGCGGGCTCGGCGCCGAGTTTCCGACCGCGCTGGAGAACGGCAAACCGATCACCGGCCGCATCCGCGACGAGTTCCATTTCGGCACCAGGGCGCCCGGTGACGGCAGCGTCCGGCGCCTCTCCTACCCCGCCGCCTCGACCGACCAGCCCCGGGCTCGGCTCACGGTGCGGAATCGCGAGAGCGACCGGCGCAGCGAGATCGCGCGCGGCGAATGGGAATTCATCGACGACCGCTCGATCCGGCTCCTGCCATCAGGGCGCACCTTCGAGCCGATCAAGATTTACGAGCTGTGGTACGAGGCCACGGGATCGAAAGTGCTCGGCATCGGCTATGCCAGCGTGCGCGATCTCGTCTCGTTCTTCCGCTACAAAAGCGCCAATCGCGGCATTCCGAACCCGCTCATATCGGGGATGAGCGAAATCCGCCATGCGCTGGCCTTTGGCGTGTCGCAGAGCGGCCGCTTCCTGCGCCACTTCCTCGAACTCGGCATGAACGCCGACGCGGACGGCCAG
>JBGPTQ010000192.1:0-5047 GCA_041490725.1 Allostellaceae bacterium
GCTCCGTTCGAGGCCGGCTGCGGCGCCGAAATAAGCGGCGTCGATATCCGCTGGCCGCTCGCTCCCGCGGACCGCGACCAGATCCGCGCGGCGTGGCTCGATTATCTGGTGCTGCGCTTTCGCGAGCAGCCGCTCAGCGACGCCGAGCACATGGCGTTCACCCGCCAGTTCGGCGAGCTCGAATTCAACCCTGCCGTGCTGATCGAGAAGCAATTTGGGATCGGCACCCAAACCACCGGCCGCCGCCGCGAGATACCGCCGGAAATCTCGGTGATCTCCAACATCCTCGAGGACGGCAAGCCAATCGGCGGGCTCGGCGACGGCGAGGCGTTCTGGCACACCGACAGCTCGTTCGTCGAGGTGCCGCCCGCGGCGAGCCTGTTGCGCTCCCTCGAAGTGCCGCCGACGAGCGCCGGCGGCGCGACCGAGTTCCTCAACATGTACTCGGCCTACGAGACATTGCCGGCCGATGTGAAGACGCGGATCGACGGCCTCATCGCGATCCACCCCGCCACCCATAATAGCGGCGGCAAGGCGCATAAGGGCTTCGAGACCGTCACCGATGTGACGAAGGTGCCGGGCGCGCGCCAGCCGCTGGTGCGCACCCACCCCGAGACCGGCAGGAAGGCGCTGTTTCTCGGCCGGCGCATCAACGCCTACATCGTCGGCCTGCCGGTCGCGGAGAGCGAGGCGCTGTTGGATTGCCTGTGGGAGCACACAATCCAGGAAAAATTCACCTGGCGCCAGGAATGGCGGGTCGGCGACTTGATCTGGTGGGACAACCGCTGCGCGATGCACCGCCGCGACGCGTTCGACCCCGCAAGCCGCCGCCTGATGCATAGGACGCAGCTCAAGGGCACCATGCCGGTTTAGGCGCCGCCCGCGCGCCACCGCCGAAAATCGCTGTCATTGCGAGCGTAGCGAAGCAATCCCGATCCAAGGGAGCACAATTGGCGCGAGATTGCTTCGTCGCTACGCTCCTCGCAATGACGAGACAGAGACAGGGAGAACCGCATGCCTCATTCATCTCGCGTCGCGCTGATCACCGGCTGCGGCAAGCCGATCGGCATCGGCAACTCGACCGCGCGGGCGCTCGCCGCCAAGGGGGTGACGGTCGTCGTCTCCGATGTGCGTCCGACCGGGGTTGCCAACGAGCACAACGCGCCGGGCGATCTCGATGCCAACTGGGGCGGGGTCGACAGCCTCGTCGAGGAAATCACGAAAGCCGGCGGCATCGCTTCGGCGGTCTTGGGCGATGTCAGCCAGGAGGCCGACGCCGCCCGCATGGTCGGCGAGGTGCTGTCGCGTTACGGCAGGCTCGACATTCTCGTCAACAATGCCGGCGCGCCGCAGGGCGCCGATAGGAACGAGATCGAGGATGTGCCGGTCGCGGCCTGGGATTTGACGATGGGGGTCAACGCCAAGGGCGCCTTTCTGATGGCGCGCGCCGCGGTGCCGGCGATGCGCAAGGCCGGCTTCGGCCGCATCGTCAGCGTGTCGTCGAAGGCGGCGTTCCGGCCGGGCCGCAAGCGCGCGACCTATGCCGCCTCGAAGGCGGCGATTGTCGGCCTCACCCGGTCCTTGGCGCTCGACCTCGCGCCGTTCGGGATCACCGTCAACGCGGTCTGCCCCGGCCCGATCCGTACCTCGCGCGCGATCAGCACCAACCGGCGCGAATATGGCGACGATCTCGAAACCGGCTTCCGCGAGCGCGCCAAGGCGATCCCCGTGGGCCGCTTCGGCAGCCCCGACGAGGTCGCCTCGATGATCGCCTATCTCGCTTCCGACGAAGCCGGCTTCGTCACCGGCCAGGCGATCGGCGTCGACGGCGGCTGGTGAGCGGAAGCTGTTCGTAGTGGCGGCACCTGATCGGTTGCCGCCGCCACCGTTCTGGCGGACCAGCTATTTTGAGACGGAGGCGATGGCTCGCCCGGACCGCCGAGAGATCGATCTGGATCAGGTGAAACGAGCACTCCAACACCCCACTTATCGAACCGTGCAAGCGGACGGGCGATTTCGGCACTGGGTTTGGGTGGAGCAGCATCAGCGTTGGTTGCGGGTCGTCATCGAGTCGGATGGGGAGACCGTTCACAACGCCTTTTTCGACCGGAATTTCAAACCATGATCGCAGAGCCAACCATCCGCTACTACCCCGACACCGACACGATGGCGATCGAGCTCCGGCCTTGGCCCGAGGGCTCGATCGGCGATCAGCGTGCGATAGGCGGCGAGGATGCGGGCGAGGATCTGGTCATCCACTATGCCGCGGACGGTGAGCCGTGGCTTTGGGAGATCGAGCACGCTTCGGTGCACCCCGAGCATATCGCCGCGGCACTGGCACAGATCAGGAAGCGGCTGCCCCAAGCCGCGTGAGCAAATCCCTCGTCTCATGCGCAGCATCTATTGACCGGCATCAAAGAGCTTTTGCGGTTTCCCGCTAAGCTCGCGGGATGCGACGTCAAAAACTCCTGGCCGGCGCGTGGCGATGATGTGGGTCTGGCTGTTCGCCATCGGCTTTTTTGGCTGGACCATCAGCTCAATGTCAGGCGGCGGCGGCAGCATGCTGTTCATCGCCGCGCTGACCTACCTGCTCGGGGCCAAGGCGGTGCCGCCGGTCGCCGCCGTCACCAGCTTGGTCGCCAGCACGGCGCGGGTGGGCCTGTTCTGGCGACACATCGATTGGCAGTTGGTGCGCTGGTATCTGCCCGGGGCTCTCGCCGGCGCCGTTGTGGGCGGCTGGGGTTTCACCCGGATCGGCGCCAAGCCGCTGCAGATCATCATCGCCCTCTTCCTGATCAGCACCGTCTTTCAATATCGCTTCGGCGAGGTGGCGCGGTCATTCCCGATGCGGTTGGCGTGGTTCATCCCGGTATCCTTTGTCAGCGGCCTGACCTCGGGCCTGGCCGGCGCCAGTGGCATCCTCGCCAACCCGTTCTATCTGAATTACGGCCTCGTCAAGGAACCGCTGCTCGCGACCCGGGCGGCCAACTCGGTCGCGATCCAGGTGGCAAAGCTCGTGACTTACGGTGCCTTCGGCGTCTTGAGCGCAGGCAGCGCGGCGGAGGGCCTCGCCGCCGGGCTCGGCGCGCTGTGCAGCATCTGGCTGTCGCGGCGCTGGCTGACGCTGGTCAGCACGGCCGGTTTTCGCCGGTTCGCCGTTGCCGCGATGTTTGCCAGCGGCACGCTGATCCTGTGGCAGCAGCGCGGCGTGCTGATCGCCCTGTTCGCGCCGATGTAGCGCGCCCGCGCATCTACCCCAGCAGCTTCCGTTGCGCTGCGGCCTGCTCCTGCATCGAGCGTAACAGGCGCGCTTCCGGGGTCGGCGCGCAGTTGCTGTAGCCGGCGCCGAGTTGCTTGAGCTCGGCCGCGTTGCGCGGGAAGGCGGCGTGGTTGAGCGGCAGTGCCAGCCGGCAGCCGGCGCCCTTCTTCACCGCCGCGCGCACCCGGTCGATCGCTGCGACGAGGCGCGGGTGGTCCGGGTGCCCGCTGACCCCGAGCGAGCGCGACAAATCGGACGGGCCGACGGCGAGCAGATCGACCCCCGCCACCGCGGCGATCTCGTCGATCCGCTCGACCGCCGCCATGTCCTCGATCATGCAGGCCAAGAGGATCTCGCGGTTGGAGCTTGCCATGTGATCCAACAGCGCGGTCTTGCCGTAATCGGCGGCGCGGCTCCCAGCCGCCATGCCGCGATCGCCGTCGGGCGGGTAGCGCACCGCCTGGACCGCGGCGCGCGCGGTCTCGGGATCGGAGACGTGCGGCACCTGGATCCCCTGCACGCCCATGTCGAGGAGGCGCAGGATGAAGGCCGGGTCGAACCCCGGGGTGCGCACGATCGGGGTGATGCCGACCCGCTCGGCCGCCATCACGCACGCCTGGACGTCATGCAGGTCGAGCGTCGTGTGCTCCATGTCGATAAAGGCGGCGTCGAACCCGGCAAGGCCGATGATCTCGACGATCTGCGGATCGGGGATGCCGCCGACGTGGGTGCCGAGGGCGAGCCCGCCCCCGTTCATGATGCGCTTGACCCGGTTTTCCTGCATGGCGTCCTCCCGTGAGTCCTTACCAGCCCAGCCGTCCATGACGGTTGATTACCTCGAAATCATCTGTATCGGGATAGCCGATCAATGGCGAGAAATCGACCTTCCATATATCTAGCTCGAACAGATCGCCAAATTGATCCAAATTCAATGTCACGGAGACCAGAACGCCGTCGGCATCGCGGAAGGAACCTTCAGCAATCTCTTTGCCAAGTCTCCGCTCCTTCGATGACGTTTTGCAAAAATGAACGCTTCCCATGCCGCCGTCCGGCATATCCTGGACAAGCGTCTCAGAGAGCTGGCGAAGGACTTTTCCCTCGAACGGAGTGCCCGATACCAGTTTCCTGATCAGCACCGCTTCTTTTTCGCGCAGCGGCCGCGGCGGTCCGAGTTCATATACCGGTGATGCGTCCGACATTTACCAGTCCCTCGTTGACAGGGTATGCGCGGTAGTGGAGTTCGATCCCACCTACCGTCACCTTGCCGACAAAGATAAAATCGCTCGGCGGTGGTATTGGTAACGGCAGGTACGGTTGAAGGTCTCGCCTGATCGCCTCGATAACATCCGTCCGGTCCAAGCCGAGGGCATCCGTATGGCGAAACGCATGGGAAACCTGGTTGGCGCTGCGGCCAAAGACAATCTCCTGCGCACTATTCATCCCGTATGCTGGCGGATGAATGCCTTCATCCGCTCGATCGCCGGGCGCGCGTAAGGTGCGTTCGGCTTGCCGGTCATGAAGCCGTGATTGGCGCCGAGGTAGATCTGCAATTCGATCTCGCCGCCGGCTTTGCGCCAGCCGTTGACCAGGCGGCGCATGGTTTCGACCGGGACCCATTCGTCGGCATCGCCGCCAAAGGCCAGCGCGGGCGGCAGGGTGACCTTCTCGCCGCGGTCGAGGATCGCCGGCGGGCTGCCTTCGCTCATCGCCGCCTCATTCCCCCAGAAGGCGTGGTGGTGCTCGACCAGCTCGGCATTGCCGGCCTTTTTGGCAAGGTGATAGCGCAAC